>CANDNO010000041.1 GCA_947386115.1 uncultured Muribaculaceae bacterium | reverse complement strand
CCCTGATAATCTGCAATTAAATTTTTCAGAACAAAAAAGTGACGAAAACAGGAGGTTTACTCCGATGAAATTTGCCATCGCTGAGTTGATGTTTTTTCAGTTCTGATGAAAAATACTTGCAGAAGTCATCGGCAAGACAGAAAATTTCAGTAATTTTGTTCTCGGTAATCATAGCGGTAAATTATTGTAAATGTTATAATTAGTCACTATAAATTTACGAATTTTCCATGAATTTACCAAGAAAATCAGCCACTTAGTCTTGCGCTAAATGGCTGATTGTTTTATTGTTGAATGGCGGTATTCTTATATCGAACTCACGTTACTTATAATCCTCCAAAACTATGGATTTCGACCCACTTTTGGAGGATTATAACGAGGTTTTCAAATATGATTCTTATGCCAGAATCTCGTTAAGAGCGTTTAAGGTCTTTTCAACGATATCCTTGTTGGTAGCATCCGGAATTTTCATGTATTCCTGCGCCATATCCAAAATCTCACGGCATGCCTTCTTGTAACTTACGATCTGCTCTGCTGTGAATGTCGTCTTGAATTTGTCCCAAAACGGCAGATATTTGTATGCCACTCGGTATATGTAATATCTGTAGTCATCTCCCTTACGCCGTGTTTTCAGCTTGGTATGTGCATCTATAAAAATGTCGAACGCATTGACATCCATAGGGAGTCCGCACTTTACCGCACTTTCAAGTAGATATCTCGCGTGGTGGGTATCAATCTGGTATGTACTGTATCCCGGAATATCCTTTGCCAAGGAATATGCGGTCTCAAAATGATGGTTAGCTGTTTCGTAATCACCACCCGCCATACGTGTTATGGCATTCTGCAACCAGAACTGAGGGTTTTCTACACAAAACCTTAAGTCGGAGATATTGTCATAGATAGAAATCACGACGCTGTTGTCCCTCACAATCCTTGAGATGTTGCGGTGTTGCATCATCTCCTTGAGGATCTTCTTGACGTTACGATCAGAACTTTTCCGATCGAGACTCTTGAATAGTTTTATGTAAAAATCAACAAATTCACCCGGTGTGATTTGACGTGTAAGGATATGTATGGCGAGGATTGATGACGTAGAATATATCCGTTCTTCGTCGAAGTCTATCATTTCTTTGATGGCTGGATTCTTGATGAACATCGGATTATTCATCACATTTCCCACCATACTCTCCATAATAGATCCAAACTCCAGATTTATGCCAAGGTAGGTGCACCACAGTATAAACAATATCGCCTGATAAAAATCCTCCTTCTGTCGGATACTGTCCATTACATGTGAATATGAGTCTCTTAACTGCTTTGCATCCAAATGCGATAGCAGAAATGAAGAAAGAGAGGATTTACAATTTCTTGTTATATACTTTATCTTTTCTTCCCTGGATTTTGAAGCCATGCTGTCCCAGAGTCCGAACGTATCAAGAAGTTCCGTCAAAGATTCCACTTCCTTTGGCTCAAGCCGATCGATGCTCACCAAAAAGGGTGATTCTTCAAAGATTTCAAACCACTCATATGACGTTTCATAGCGGGCTGTCCTTTCTGACATGACGAGAACAGTATCATTCGACATCCTGCTCTGCACATCCTTTATTATGCGTTTACTGTCGACATACCCATCAAAAAACAATACTGGGGCTTTATATGAAGAGCATATCTGTTCTACTTCATCCGACACGAACTCCCTTTCTTTCACAAAGAAAAACGGCTCATACCCCATACGTTTGAGTCTTACCGCAAGTTCTTTCATGAAGACAGTCTTACCATTGCCGAGACTTGACGTTATGAGAAATGTCTTTAAGCCTTCCTTTATTTTTGATGATATAAGGTTTAATTTCTCACGGTATATTGTATACTTAAAATGCTCCGGTTCGCGTACTGCGAAGTGAAGCAGATGATCGTTTATGACGCCACGACTTAACAAACGGACTACATCCTTAGTGGCATTTTGGGGAGGGAGCGAATTGTAATTTACAGAGTTCTTGAAGCATTTAAGTATCAGCTCATTACGACCTACTCGAGGCTTTTTAAAGACATCCGGATTCGATTCCAACTTACTTACAAAACCGTCAAGCCCGATCTTCTCTACCGAACCGAAATCACTGAGATTCTTGACAACAGATCTGCGCTCGTCGGGAGCAACAATGAAGAAAGACTTTTCTCTGAGTTCCCTTGTCTGCTGAAACAACCGCGTAAGATCCAGATCATAGGCGCCGGAAAATCCGATAAAAAATACTGCGTCGGCATTTAATAGATCGTTCTTAAATCTCTCAAACCAGGGAGAATAATGAAGATCATCGGCGTTGTAACTCCGTGTGGTAAGTTTGAACTCTCCCTCCAGCGTGTCAGGCGTAAGCCGGCTTATTACTCCGTTTATATGCACACATGCTCTCATGGAATTCGGAACGTCCTTTACGGGCGTTGAGAGTGTAACCATCTTCCTTGGAGAACCAGCCAATTCCATGGCTTTTTCCAGTATTTCGTCATAATTAGTGGTATAACATCTGCGCCATGGCAACCGGCCGATAGTTTTATGACTATCGCTGATTTCTGAAGCGGTAAACTCCTTCTTCAAGAAATCAATCAGCCCCGACTTAGGATACTTCTCAAGATAGAAACCTGCAACAACGCCAAGACCAGCTTCCGGCTCCTCAAGCCCGAATTCATCCACGAGTTTCTGGCATAAATCTTTTGCAGATAAAAACGGTTCCCCTTTGCCATCCGTACCAATGTTGGAATTTTTGGCACCGAACGAGAATCCAGAACCTGTAAAAAGGATACATTTGCCGTCGCGTATCAGGTCAATCGCTTCTTCGATAGTCATTGTAAAATTGTTTTAGAATATAAAATAGTTTATAGACCCTAAGAAATCTTCCTAAGGAGCGCATCTCCTTAGAAATGCTTATAAACTTCCGTTGGGCCACTCCTAAATGGTTTTTAATCAACTATTTTGAATGCAAAGATAGACTTTTATTTTGAATTGGGCAACAGGGTTCTAAGATATTTTCTTGAAACTCCAATCAGTGCCGTTCCATTCACGAGGCACGAGTAACATTTCCCATAATGTAAAATAACTTTTCCCATAATCTTATAATACAACGGCATTGGACATTCCAATTTTTTTCGAGAGTGTTCCGTGAAATTCCGTTTGGTTTCCTTCCTTTTCCATGAAATGTCCCGTGTGGCAAGAGATATTGGTTAATACTTATTGGCTAATAATTTAAATAATAGCCTCTGGCTTTCTTAAGCCCTTGATATACAATAATGCTTATAATTCTCAAAATCGATGGTTTTTACACCCACATTTGGCGAATTATAACTGGATACTCAATCATTCCGCCCTTTTATGGAGAAATCATTTGAGATTTTCCAAAAGCTCGCTCAGAACGAGATTATAAGCTGCATCAGCATGGAAATCCAATTCAGGACGAAGCAACATTGCAGTATCGCCAAGAAACTCATTGTCGGTCATCTTCTCTTCCATATTGAGCAGGAACTGCTTTTTAGTAGGAGGTTGAGCCACGCTGAATCCGATATACCGGTGGTAGCAACGCAAGATTTCATCCGTGTTGACATCCGCCTTGGTTAGTGCCACATATAGGTCGAATAAATCTCTGCCTTTTCTTCGCTGATACAAGGCTCTTAACTTTGTGCCAAGCAATTCGTTGAGTTTGTAAGTTGTGATTTCACAGCCTCCGGAAAACCATGAGTTGTTGACTTCAAACGGGACTTTAACCAAGCCGAGTTCATTGAAATGTTCAAAGCAGTTGATTTCAATCTTCAGGCGGATAGGCACCACCGGAGGAATCTCTGACTCCAAACGAAATAGCATGGTATTGTTATACCTTTTCTGCTTGGTAACACGGTTTGGCAAGAAGTCCAGAACTTCCCCGAGCCGATACATTATAGGTTTTATCGGACCCGCAGAGATTTGAACGAGATCAATATCCTCGCTGTAACGCGGTTGCGGACTGAGGTATAGTTTATGCAGTGCTGTGCCACCGCGAAACGCAAGCTGCGATGCGAGGAAATCATCACTGAAAATTGCCACAAGTGCACGCGAAATAATCAGATCCTGCTCCACCATAGCCTTGTCTTGCCATGGTAGGAATTCATTCCATTCCAAAATTGATTCTCTTTTTATCATATGTCATCAGGTTCTATTTCGACGTTTACATATATTCGCCATCGCTTGTTCACAGTATCTTTATCACGGTTATGACGATTGCTTAGATAACAATATTGAATCTTGTGTCTATATTTTGTCATTTCTCGATATATTATATCAGCCTGTGCCTCGTCTTCAAGTATGATGTCCACAATATATCCAAGTCGCTGAATAGTAGGGAGTGTTGTGTAATTAAACAACTCATTTGAGGCTCCATTGAAATTTGTATTTTCCAGAAGCTCTGAAAGCACTGTCGCAGCTCGTGACAACCCACCAATATGTTGTTCAAACTGGACTAAATCCAAGGCTGTCAATTCTGCGTTAGAATACTTTACCGAAGATGTCTCAGTGTTTTTTTCATGGAGAAAATTTTCCGGGATAGATTGCCGATAGAACCACAGCAACAAATTGTTTCTGTTTTTAGACCGTTGAAATTTAGGAGGAACAGTCATAACAGAAAATTGTTGCGGCCTTTGATGTGCCGCCCCCCAGAAAACTGCGGCACTTAACAATCCGACATAGTATGGCTTTCCGCAATACTTCATTAACTGATTTACATAATATGATGGAGGCAGCACACCATGTAGCGCATACTGTGACGGTATCACGCAATAGAATCCCTTCGCCGGCAGTGCCAATATTTTACGGCTTACCAAACGACTGAGAGAATTGGCAATCGTCTTTTCAGATGACATAGGAAATGCCTCCCTTGCCTCTGAGAAAGAGAAGCATGGTTTACCAGTCATATCACGGTGACGTATCCAATCAGTAACTGTCATATTCCTAATTTTGATGCAAAGGTAATCATTTTATAGGGAACTTTGCAACTTTTTAAGTCCAACTCTACCACATGTCGTTGTCTTTCTTCGACATAGTGGCAGTTTCGTCAGGGAGTTCTTCGGAGGAGGGCTTGTTGTTGTCCGTGAAGGTCTTTGGGTTTTTGTGGCCGCTGATGTGCATCGGCTGGAGAATGGTTCACTGTGTATTTAATCGTTTGAATGCCGTAATTTTTTTGTAACTTAGGGGGCGGATTTATCGATGGTTCGCACTGCTACAATAATAATCGGCCTGATAATGACCGGTGGCAAAAACGGAACTACATTAAAAAACTAAGTTATTGAGTTATATGCTGCATACATTCTTTTTCAGTCCGGCCAACACTACCCGCAGGTATGCTTTGGCTATGACAGAATCCTTTGGCTGGGATTCTCAGTTGATCGATCTTACTCATGGTCCTTGCCCGGTTGAACATGACCTTGTGGAGGGTGACACTGTGTTGTTCCTTGCTCCTGTTTATGCCGGGCGCATTCCCCCAATCGCCGCGGAGCTATTCAGGCAGATCGATGGCCGCGGAATGAAGGCGATTGTTGCCATTGTATATGGCAACCGCGACTATGAGGATGCGCTGCTGGAACTTGCCGACATTGCCTCGGAAGATGGTTTTGAGGTTGTAGGCGCCGGTGCCTTCTTAGCCCAGCACTGCATTTTTCCGAAAGTAGCCCAGGGAAGACCCGACGAGGCTGATTTGGCAGCGGCGGCCGATTTCATCAGGCGTGCAAAAGAGTCGGCCGGGTTAGACCTCTCGACAATAAAGGGTAATCGCCCCTATAAGGAGGCATCGACCGTTCCGTTGAAACCGCAGACCGTTGAGGCTGACTGTATTTCCTGTGGAGTATGCGCGCGGGAGTGCCCGACCGGAGCTATCAATCAGGAAACTTTGACTACCGACAATGACTTGTGCATATCATGTTGCCGATGCATTGCTGTTTGTAACAGCCAAGCCCGTAAGTTCAAAGGTATTATGTATGCAACCGCCGAGAAAATCTTCCGCGCTAAAAACTCCCGACGTCGCGAACCCGAATTATTCTTTTGACCAATCACGTTAATATGTTACGATTCATTAAACACGCCTTTTACTTTACTGTTATGGTAATGTTTACAACGCAAGCCTCGGGGTGCAATAGCACCGGCGACAAGATAGTTTCTGTTTCAGCATCGGAGTTCAACGAAGAAATCAAGACCGACTCGGTGCAGTTGCTGGATGTTCGCACACCGCAGGAATATGCCGACGGTCACATCGACGGGGCACTGAACATCGACGTCCATGCAGACGATTTCCGGCAGATGGCAGAGAAGGAGTTATCGAAAAGCTCCACGATTCTTGTCTACTGCCGCAGCGGGAGACGCTCTCTTGACGCCGCCGACATACTTACCCAACTGGGCTATAAGGTAATCAACCTCAAGGGAGGAATCATTGAATGGAAAGACAACGGCCTACCGACAACCACAATAGAATCAGCGAGATAAAAGCTGGAAAAGATTTTATCTCAGCCTAAACGGCGGCTCGTGCTGCGGGGCTATCGGGTTAGGAACTCGATGAGGCCGGGCAGGAGGCGCTCGGCGGTCTCGCGGCCTATGTTGTAGACATGTTTCATCTTGGTTTTGTCGGTCGAAACGCGGCCTATGGGGAGGGGCCGGTCGGGAGCTATGACAAAGGTGTCGCCCTGCCTTACTCCTTCATCGACAAGACGTAGCTGCGAGTTGTACATCTCGTGGCGGCGTGCCATCGCGTCGGCTATCGCCTTGTGACCGCGCATGAGCACGCGCCATAACCACCGCGACGAGGCTTTCTTTACATAATCGCGAGGCTGAGTGAGTACTACGACGTTGCGGCTGTAGCCGATAGAGCGGAAATAGGCCAGCGGAATAGAATCAGAAATGCCGCCATCGAGCATCAGCCTGCCGTCGTCGACTTTCACGGGGCGCGTCACGGCCGGCATCGACGCCGAGGCGCGGAGCCATTCAAGCGATTCGCGGTCTACCTTGTCCATGCGGTAATAGGCCGGCTGTCCGTCAGCGACATCGGTCGCCACGAGGTAGAATGCCATAGGGTTTTGCTCGAAAGCCTGAATATCAAATATATCGAGCTGCAGTGGCAGGATGTGATAGGCAAACTCGGCACCCACAAGATTACCGCTGGTGATAAGGGAGCGCAGGCCCATATAACGAGGGTCGCCCGCATATTTAAGATTGTAGCGTAGAACTCGACCGGGCTGCCGCGACTTGTAGTTGCAACCGAAACTCGAACCGGCCGACACACCGATGAGTCCGTCGAATTCAATTCCGTTTTCCATCATAACATCCATGACGCCGGCGGTGAAGAGCCCTCTCATGGCTCCTCCCTCAAGAACAAGTCCGGTTTTTACTGTCTCATCCATCATCTCTCGTGTCGTTCTATTCTTTCTGCAAAAATAATCATAAAAATTGATTCCGTAATTTATCGTCACCGTAGTTTCGATTTTAGGTCAAATATCCGTATTTTTGCTTCATGAAACGGGTTATTGTTATCGGGTGTCCGGGAGCCGGAAAGAGCACTTTTGCGCGTAAGCTCGCGCAGAAGACCCGGCTGCCGCTGTTTTACCTTGACATGATATGGCATTTGCCCGACCGTACGACACTGTCGCGGGATGAATTTGCCGATCGTATTGACGAAATCGCTGAAGGCGACGAGTGGATTATCGACGGCAACTACCTTCACACGCTCCTTTTGAGACTCTCTCGCTGCGACACCGTGTTTTTCTTTGACCTGCCAGTGGAGGTGTGCCTCGAGGGTGCCGAATCGCGCATTGGCAAGGAGCGGGAAGACATGCCGTGGACCGACGACCACATGGACGAAGAATTTCGCCAATGGATCCTCAATTTTCCCAACCTTCAGTTACCCATTATCTACAAGTTTCTCTCAGAGTACCGCAACAAGTTAAACATCACCGTGTTTCACTCGAGAGAGGAAGCCGATGCTTTCATCGACCGTCTCGAAACCACATCCCCGCTATAAATGATTCTGGATATAAAGTAATGCTACAGGATATTTATAAAATAGACGATCTGCGACAGCTCAGCGACTATCTTTCACGGTTTTATGATGTCGAGAAGCTGCGGGACGAACTCTATTCAGAATTTCTTGCCCACAGCTGCTACCGGAATGCCTCGGAATGGAACAAGGCTGTGAGGGTATGCGAATGCCTGGCAATCACGGGCTGGGGCGACCGCGAGCCACTGGAAGCCGTAAGGGGTACATATTTTAACGGCGCCCCCAATACTTACTTCATAAACCGGGACTCAAAGCCCCGGTTCCTGGATGCCGTGTGGGTTAAACGAAATGATGGAATAGCCATTGATTACAGCCGCTCGACAAGGCACGATACCCCCGGCCGGGACATCGCAATCGGGGAACCGCAGGATGTGACGCTCCTGAGCCAGCGCAACTGGATAGCCAAGAATCCGATACTCATAACCCGCGGACTGGCCAACTGTTACGAAAACTCCAGACCGGTTATCGACAGTATGGAAAAGGGACTCAAGCCCGAGCTCAACCGCCTGATGCGCCCTGAGTTGTACGGCAACGCGATTGACCGCATCGTGCTCAACTGCTCGTTCAGCTTTTACGACGACTATCACTGCAAGACCAACTACATCATCGCCGACGAGGCCCTTAAACTCAAACAGAAAGATTTCTACCCCGCCCTGCTCGCCATGTACTCTGAACAAGAGATTGAAGACAACGGCTACTATCTCCGTAACCGGTTTACCTACGGCCCGTTCCGCGTCAACACCGGCACCACCCGCATAGTTATCGTACTCGAGCGAGAGTTCAGCCAGCTGCCCCAAAGCCGCCAAAAGGAGGTGCTGAGCGAATACTTCCTGCATGCCATAGGGCAGTGTGCAAAGCGGTTAAGCAAAAGAATCGACTACAACTTCGACCTCATGATATCCGACTTCGCGGCCATCCTGAGCCGCTGGTGCGAGAACTAACTCACTCCTACAATCCAAATTGGGCCAGACGCTCTTCGCTCTCGGCAGGACTCTCCTTAATCGTTCCTATGATTAACTCCAAATCATATTCGTCAATCTCGCCCAAGTAATTCCACTCGTTAAATTTTTGAGGATAAGCAAACTTAAGCCTTACGCAGTCCACAAAAGAATCATATCGCAGAAATGGATACTTCGACTGTTTTAAGGGCATGTGGAACATTTTGAGATGAGCAGGTAGATTCCTGTTAATCTGTGAATTGATAATGACGCCCCCATATGCGATACCGTCAGAGTCAAAACCAAGAACTATGAAATACTTATCCCTTGAAGGATCGCCCGCTTTTGGCTTAATACCATTAGCCTCAGTCATCGTTATCTCATAGACATCCCCTACTTTCACAGTATGCGACGCCAACCGCGAAAGCTCTTCTTCATTAAGGAACTCAGAAATCTTTATCATTTCAACGCCGAGTCTATCTGCATTTGCTCTTCGATATATTCAAGCATCGCTTCATCGGCATTAAGTACCTTTGCCATAGAAATTGGCGAAATCACGTTCGTCCCATTTTCACGACGGCTTGCCTCTTCCCATGCCTTGTCGTGGGACTTGCTCATAAGTTGACCGAATGTCAATGACTTGTTTTCATCTATCGACTGGTCCAGAGCCTCAATCTCCGACTTAGAGAGAAACCTCGTATCCGCCTCCCGTTTAGGAAGTAGGACATTAGGAGCATCCTCCCCGGCAAACTGTATTACCCCTGACAATTCCTCCGAAAGCTCCATACGCGGACGATTGAGCTCCTTCACTGCATCATACAGCTGCGTGGGAACCGGACCGTATTTCAACGCACAAAACTCATCAGGAACTATACGGCTACCCCACTTTGCAAGATGTTTCATCTCGGCAAAATAGAGTATCTTGAAAGCATGGTAGTAATCAACACCACCGGTCTTTCCAAGAATGTACAGAACCAATTCTGCAAGTTTTTTGCTGTCGTAATTAGTCATGGGCTTATGTCCTTATGCTTATCTAACGCAAAATTATTTATTGCGGTTTATTTTTGTCTGCAAATATAACAATATTTTTCCCAAACTGCAAAACTACATGAAAATCAATAATTTGAAAAATTATTATTATCAATCTATCTTAGCGGGGGAACTCGATGGTGAAGCGGGTGATGCCGTCGGGGTCGGTGCGGAGGCTGTAGCTGCAGCCGTGGCGGCGGAGCACTTCGCGCACGAAGGTCAGTCCTACCCCTTGCCCGGTGGGCTTGTCGGTAAAGAAGGGGGTGAATATTCTGATGCTCTTCTCGGGCGAGATGCCGGCGCCGTTGTCGGCAATCGTGAGTCGCAGGCCGCCCGACGTTGACCGTCCGCCGGTAATGACAACCCGCCCCGCACGGTCGGTGAGCGCGATGCTCTCGACAGCGTTCTTGACTATATTGACGAGGCTCTGCTCTATGAGCGGCACGTCGATGTTGCAGCGCGGCGAGTCATCGTCAAGGTCAAACTCCAGGCTGCACCCGGCCGGCATGCACAGGCTCTCGAGGAAGGGCCGGTTTCTCATTATCAAGCCGTTGATGTCACACGACTGCATCACTGGCTCGGGAATCTTGACCACATCGGCGAGTCTCGACACGAACGCGCTCATGCCCAGGGCCCTCTCCGAGCAGTTGTGCAACAGCAGCGTAGTGTCATCGTCCCCGTCCATCCCGTCAGTCACAACGCCTATCGCCGTCGCTATGGGCGCGACGGTATTGTTGACCTCGTGGGCTATGATGCGTATGATTTTCTCGTAGGCGTGTCGCTCGGCATCGGCCATCGCGTCGCCCACATCCTCTATGAGGAAGAATTTATGAGCTATACCCTTGTCGATGATGTTGTAGCACGAACATTTATAAGTGGCTCCACCGTCGGTGCGCAACAGGCGCGATTCACCGTTGGAAAGCGATGCCAGGCACTCGCCCAGACTACCCGGCAGGCGGCCAACGTGGCGCCCCAGGATTTCGTCGCCCGGGAGAGCGAAAATCGCTTTGGCGGCCGGATTGGCCAAATACACATTCTCGTCGAAGTCGAGGATGATGACGCCGATCGGCGCCCGCGCTATGAGCAGGTTGAGGAAGTGTGACTGCTCCTCAAACCTCAGCCGTTGCTCCTTGAGCAGCGCTATCATACCGTTGAACGTGTCGGCTATCTTGTCGACCTCGGGTTGCCCCACGTGATTGAGGGCCGAGTTCCAGTCCTGCCCTTTGAGCATGTCGAGGCCGTCAGACAGCGCGTCGATGGGCCGGTGCACCTTGCGGTAGAAGAACACCAGGTAGGCGATGTTCAACAGAGTGAGCACTTCGAGCACATAGAACGCCACGCTGTCGGCATCAAAGTGGAACGTGAACATAAACGCCCACGACGCCAGCTGCAGTAGAGCCGATATGTAGAAGAGTATCTTAAGATTCATCTTTCAGTCCGTACTTTTCCATGCGGCGGTACAGTGCCTGGCGGCTTATGCCCAGCTCGGCCGACGCACGCGAGATATTTCCGCGACAACGCCTCAGGACGTTGACAATCTCGGCCCGCTCCATGCGGTCGAAGCTCGATGTCTCGGCCACGCCCGGCTCCAGGACGGGACACAGCCGGGCAAAATCGTCGGCTGTGAGGCGGTCGCTGCCGCTCACGAGTATCACTCGCTCAATGAGATTCTTAAGTTCGCGCAGGTTGCCCGGGAACGATCGCGACGCGAGAAATTCCACCACCGACCGGTCAAACTCGGGCATCGCTATACCGTGGCGGGCCGAAGCGTCGCGGGCAAAATAGTCGGCAAGAGCGCCCAGGTCACCACGCCGGCGGCGCAGGGGCGGCAACTCGAGCGTCACGAGATTGATGCGGTAGAAAAGGTCCTCGCGAAACGTGCGCTCGGCCACCATAGCCGGCAGGTCGGCGTTGGTGGCACACACCACCCTGACGTCGACCTTGCGCGGCTTGCTGCTGCCCAGGGGCTCGAAGCGCTGCTCCTGAAGCACGCGGAGCAGTTTCACCTGGCAGCTGAGGTCGAGCTCGCCTATCTCGTCGAGGAATATCGTGCCGCCGTCGGCCGCCTCGAAACGGCCTGTGCGGTTGGCAATAGCATCGGTAAAAGCCCCCTTGCAGTGGCCGAACATCTCGCTCTCAAACAACGTCTGCGACATACCGCCAAGGTTGACCTTGACAAACGGCTTGTCGCGGCGCGGACTGTTGCGGTGAATGGCCTCGGCTATAAGCTCCTTGCCCGTGCCGCTCTCGCCGGTGATGAGCACCGACGCCGTCGTTGGCGCTATGCGTGCCACGGTGTCGAGAACACCCGTGAGCACGGGGTCGTTGCCTATGATGCCACAACGGTCAAATGCCTGCCCCGACGATGCGCCCGTCGCCTCGACAGGCTGCGAGTTGAGCGCTATAGCAGTCTTTACGGTCTTGAGCAGGTGGGTATTATCCCATGGTTTGGTAATGAAGTCGAATGCACCCGCCTTCATGCCGGCCACGGCAAGCTCTATGCTGCCCCAGGCGGTCATGAGGATAACCGGCGTGTGGGGTGCGAACAGCTTGATCTGCTGCAGGCGCGTGAGCCCCTCCTCGCCCGTGGTGAAACGGGAGAAATTCATGTCGAGCATCACAGCCTCGGGGGCAGCACGGCGCACCTCGTCGATCGCCTCGTCGGGCGACTCGAAAACCTTGCACTCATAGCCGGCGCGGCCAAGCAGCAGCGACAATGAGGCTCTAATCACGGGATCGTCATCAACAATAAGAATCATAAAACAAAGATACGAATAAGTCGAGTGCAAAAGCAAATTTTTCTACATCATCAGCATTCGTTCCACATCGGCGTTTATGGGACTGTCGGTGGGAAAATCCCACAGCGTGAGACTGCGCAGCTGGTAATAGTAGTACCAGTAATAGAACAGCTCCGTGAGATACTTGAGCCGGGCCGAGTCCTTGCTCGCCTGAGAATCGTTGAGGTCGAGAGCCGATATCTTGCCCACCATGAACGTTTCCACGCTGCTGTCATAGCGCTGCATGGCTATCTCGTCGGCCCGGCCGGCAATGTTCACCTGTTCCTGCTGGTGGTTAAAACGCTCCACGAGCACAAAAAGATTCTCGCTGAACTCGGCACGCTCCTTGCGCAGGCGGCTGCGCACGAGCTCCCGGTTGCTCTGGGCCACCTTCACCCTGCCGCGCCTCTTGCCCCAGTCGAGAATGGGAATCGACATTCCCACCTGCACCACCTGGTTGGCGTTCAACGGGTCGTAGGCACCGTGGAAATTGCGGTCGGTGCCCGTGTAGCCTATCTGGGCGAAAAGGCTTATCTGGCGCTGAGCACCCTTGGCCGAAGCCACCTGATAGTCGGCCTCGAGCTGCCGGCGCCGTATGTTGTCGATGAACGAGTTGTTGTCGAGAGCAAAGGCCAGCGCCCTGTCGTAGTCGACATGCACCCTCGGTATCGACTCCGGCACCACAGGCTCTATATCGACCGCCGGGTCGAGGTCGAGAAACGTGCGCAGGCGGAACATGTCGCTCTTCACCTGGCTCTCACACGACGTGAGCGTCGAGCGCGAGTTGAGCAGGTTAAGTTCTATCTGCAGCACATCGTTGGCGCTTATGCGTCCCAGCTTGCGCTTGGCAAGCGCCACCTCATACAGTTTCTCGGCGTTGGTGACATTCTGCCGCGCCGACGCCTCGTTCTGCCTCGACGACAGCAGGTTGAAATAATACTGTATCGCCGTCATCGCCACCTGCTCGGTAGCGCTCATGAACGCGGCCTTGGCCTCGCGGTAACGTATCGGGTCAATGAGGCGGCTCCACTTCACATCGTTCACGCCGAATATGGGTTGCGTGAGCCTCAGCGCCACCGGCACCGACATGTAGCGGTTGCCCACCGTGCCGCTGAGCTGCCTCATGAAATCGAGCGACGACGTCACCGAGACCGTGCCGCCCGTGAGCCAGATGCGCTGCTCGAGCGACAGGGCGCCGTTCATCGACAGGTTGTCGTTGTGAACGAAGCTGTACGAGCCGTCAGCATTCTGGTAGCTCGAATACTGCTTGCTATAACTCGGCACGGTAGCCGAGAAAGTCACCTCGGGCAGCAGGCCGGCACGAAACGTGCGGTACTCCCAGTAGGCCGTGCGCAGGGTGTTCAGGGCTACAGCCGCGTCGACACTGCGCGTGCGGGCCAGCATTATCGCCTCCTCAAGCGTCACCTGCCTCGTCTCGCCCCATAGCCGCCACGGCAACGCCATCACAGCCACCAATATAACCATTAAAAGTCGCATAAGAGCTTTTTATATTATTCGTCACGCAAGGCGTCAACCGGCTCTATTCGGCTCGCATGGCGTGCCGGACAATAGGTGCCGATGCATACACACAGTATGACGAGTGCATAGATTATAGCCGACACTATCACGAAGTGGGCCGCGAACTCCGTCACCCACGACTTGATAGGTATAAACTCGGCAGTGTTTAAAAATCCCATCGCGAGACCCTCCTTGAGCGCATATTGCAGATACACCGCATCGCCTATGACAAACGCCACCGTAGCGAGCACAATACCCTCGCCGAAGAGCATCCTCATGATGCTCGAGCGGCTTGCACCGTAGGAGCGCAGAATGCCGAGTTCCGACACCCGCTTACCCGTCTGCAGCCACACACAGCCGGTCACGCCCAATATGAGGTTGACCAGGAACAGCACCGCCACAAAGATGCTCAGATTGCGCTGCGACGTGACACCCCATCTGTCCTCATACAGCTTTATCACATCGGCCTGGCTTGATACCGAGCGAACATAGAAATTGCCCACCTGTAGCTCATCATTTATCAGCTTGATGTTGTCTCTCACATACTCCCTTGTATCGACGCCCTCTCTCAATCGTAAGACAAACCTACACCCGTTGACGACAATCCGTGGAGTACACTCCATAGGGGAAAAAGAGACAGCCGCCGTCTGTATATGTGAATACTGTTTTACATCCTTGACTATACCTACGACGTTCTTGTAGATAGTATCACCGGTTTCCCAGTCTTTATCAATAAACCACTTGTCTTTCAAGCCTCTGCGGTCGGGCCAGTATGTACGGTCGATTGTCTCGGTGATTATCATATCGTTCTTGCTCAGAATCATACTCTCGAGTTGCTCAATGCTTGGCGACCCCTCGGCCGCCTCGATACCATGGGTACTGAAAAACTTGTCTCCGACAAAATAGGTCATATCATAACTATACCCTGCGATTGTATCAATTCCGATATTGCCCGTATTTAAATGACCGTAAGAGTATCCGGAGCCATTGAACGTTGAAAAAATGTGCGAAACGCTCTCCACGTCGGGCAGATTTCTCGCCTTTTCCTTAAGGATCTCATAATTTTCCATTCGCTTTTCTTCGTTGAAAAAGCTCTCTGAATCACATTTTTTTGAATCGTGAGGATAGTTTTTGATTTCAACAACCACCAGGCGGTCGGCATCATAGCCGAGCGGCGTACACGCATTGTGAAAACCCACGATCATAGGGTCCAGGACAGCCCAGGTGAGAATCGTAACGACGATAAGCTCGATAAAGAGCCAAATGTTACGACGGCGCCTGTTCCACAGATTTTTTATTATAATTTTAAACATAGCTCTTAAAGCATATTTGTTTTTGATTTATTTTAGAATAAATACACGCCAACATCTCACTGTTTCAGAGAGTTGACTATCGGACGCCGCAGTGCATTCCATGCAGGAATCAGCGCCGACATGAGGTTGAGCACCACACACACTAAAAATACAAAACCGAATATTGCCGGCGCGAATAGCATGTCGGGGGTCAGATTTACTTCAAGAGGTTTTTCCGAATACATTGACGACCCGCCTATACTTGTAAAAATCGCCGTAGCATTGGTCGACAGAATAAGCCACGTGAGCAACAACCCCAAGGCTCCGCCCACCAGCGTGAGCAACAGATTTTCCCACAGCACCTGGCTCATGAGCTTGCCTCCCGTGGCACCGAACGACTTTCTCACGCCCAGCTCGCCGCTACGGCTATCCATGCGGCCGGCTATAAGACCGCTGAGGTTGAGCGCCGGAACAATAAGCAGCGCCAGTAGCACCAGACAGTTGTAGCGAACCACCTTCATTAAATCAAATTCTTCCCTGTTATTGGGACTGAGAGCTACAATAGCGGCCGAACGTGGCTGGTCTTTCATATATATCTTCTTACCTCCGTTGGCTACCTCATATTTTCGGCAAAATTCATCGACAGCAGCCTTGACACCCGGCAGATTGTCACTCTGGATAATCAGCTCCAACGATCCGGCCCAATGATTATCCTTAGGACCATAATCGGCAAATGAAGTCGTCGTGTAAGGTAAGATAATCTGAGCATACGACAACCTGTTCACGCTGCTTCCCTCCCTGTACACGCCACATATCTCGTAGTCGATGAAATCCACCTCGATAGTCTTGCCGATAGCCTCCTCGGGCGAGGCATAAAAATAGTCGGCCACAACGTCACTTATCGCCGCCTTGGCCACACCGCTGTCAAACTCGGCCTGGCTGAACGGCGCCCCGGCCACAAACTCATAGTCGATAATCTTGAAAAAGGCCGGGTCGGTGTATCGCTTCACACCCTCAAATGGCACACCCTTCATGTCGCTCGTCACGAAACTCATCGTGCCGAGCTGTATATATCCCGACACCTCCTCGACATCGTCGAGGCAGGCAAAGAAATCATTAAGCATCATACGCGATACCCCCGACACGAAGGTCCTCCTGCCGTTATCAATATCATAATCAATACTCGATATCAACGAGAGCTTGTCGCGCTTATACTCAGGGTAAACCGGAGCAAGTTTCACGTAATACACTATGGCAAAAATCGATGTCGAAGCGATGGCCAGCGCCGTTCCCAGAATATAGATTCCCGAGAACAGCTTGTTCTGCCTCATCATCTGCCACGCCTGTTTTATATATTTTGTTATCATAGTCTTTAGTATTATTCGTCACGCAAGGCGTCGACCGGCTCTATGCGGCTCACATGCCGAGCCGGAAAATAAGTGCCGACGCACACACATGCAATTATTATGACATACACGATAGCCGACACTATGGCAAAATGCTGCCCGAAGTCATCGACCCAGTTGGGCGCCGTAGTGTAATAATCATTCTGGTAATACCCTATATCAAGCCCCTCTTTGAGAGCATATTGCAGATACAGCACATCGCCTATGGCAAACGCTACTGTGGCAAGCAGTATCATCTCGCCCGTCAACATTCTCACGATACTGCCGCGCGTTGCGCCGAACGACCTCAGCACACCCATCTCACACACGCGCTTACCGGTCTGTAGCCACACACACCCGGTCACGCCAAGAATAAGACTCAGCAGGAAGAACGCGGCCAGCGTTATCTGGAAATACCTCTGGGATGTCACGCCGTAGTCAATCTCAACCTCGTCTATATCGGAACGCTGGTCGGTAATCGACAGCACATGATAGTTGCCGGCACGCAGTGTCGAGTTTATCAGCCTCTGATTGTCGCTGATATAGTCCACGTTATCCACTCCATCCCTCAGTCTAAGCACGACGGTAAACCCATCGGGCGTAGAGTTATCCATCTCGGGCAAGAACATCGCTGCCGAGCCTCTCAGGTAAGACCGCGGCTTAAAATCTTTGACTATAGCCACAACCTGCATGTATCGCGGCTGGCCCGACTCATCACGGCCCGCAAGAAAACGCTTGCCGTTGACTCCTCGCTCGTCGGGCCAGAATGCCCGGTCAACCGTCTCTGATATAATACAATCCCGTTCTCTGAAAGGATAACTCTCGAGTTCTTTGGCCGACGGCGACCCGTCGACAGTCTCGATGCCATAGAGACTGAAAAACTTCTCGCCCGGCCTTAGGTTCCAGAAAACCTGACACTTGGCCAGAGTGTCAACCGCATCATTACCTATTCGGTTTTGAATCATTGTATTTCCAGCATCACAAAGTGGCATCGACACCACGCCCGACAGTTCTACATCGGGCAACGTTGCCGCCTTGGCCACGATGCTGTTGTAATCGGCGGTTTTGGCCTCGTCGGTTGCCGACTCCTCGCTATATTTTTTTGTACCCGCGGCATACGACCCTATCTTGACATTGACTATACGGTCAATGTCATAGCCCGGCGACTTGTGGATATCGTAGAACGATACTATCGCAGGGTCGAGAATCACCCACGTCAGTATGCTCACGATGAGCAGCTCGGCAAACAGCCAGGCATTCTGCCGCTTACGCTTCCACAGATTCTTTATTATAATTTTAAACATGGCTCTCAAAGCATATTTTATTTACACTTAAGTAACTCGCAAAAATTAGCTGCGAATGATTTTTGAGATTTGTTAGAGTGATTTTTGTTTGAAGACGAAGGCGTGTAGCGAGCTACACAACTGAGGATGAAAGCAAAAAGCGCCGAACAAAGCCAAAAAGCGCCGCAGTAAGCACGAGTTATTTAATAATTGAATAATATGAACTAATTTTTAAGAGTTACTTATGAATTTATTCATAACCGACCGTAGGGACATGCCTCCGGCATGTCCATTAACAATCAGCAAGTTAAGTCCGGTCAACGACATCATCTATTATTACTTGAGCGAGTTGACGATAGGCCGGCGCAGGACACTCCATGCCGGAATCAACGCCGAGACGATATTGAGCAACACACAAAACACAAAGGCACAGATGAATACCGTCGGGGCAAACAGCATGTCGGGTGTGGCGCGATACATCTCGGCGCTTATATTCACCCCTTCGTTGCTGCCACATATACACTTCAGGAGCCATCCCGCCGCGCCATGTATCAGCAGCCACGCCACAACAAGCCCCACGATACCACCTGTTATCGTAAGTACCAGATTCTCCCAAAGCACCTGGCTGAGCAGCGCACGCCGGCCGCCGCCGAACGATTTGCGCACACCTATCTCGGCCCGGCGGCTGTCCATGCGGCCCGCTATCATGCCGCTAAGATTGAGCGCCGGGACAATAAGCAGCACGAGCAGTATCAGGATATTCCTACGCCACAGGGACACCCAGTCGATATCATTGTTAGTGGACGGGTTAGCTAACGCCATTTCAACATCGGTATAAGGCTGGTTACGGAAATCCACCGTCAGCCCCTCGTGCTCGGCGGCATACTTGCGCCCCGCCTCGGCAAGCTCGTTTCTCAACGACTCTACATCGTCGCTCAGTATCACGGTTCGCAGTCGCCCTATAAGAGAGCCGCCACTGTTTGCCTGCATCTCGGGGAGAGCGTAATAGGGCGCGATGAACTGGCCAAATGAACTCTGGTTGAGAGCGCTCCCCTCACGAAACACGCCACAGATGGTATAGTCCTTGAAATCAAGACTTACCGTTCGGCCAATGACATCCCGCGTAGTACCGAAAATCTTCTCGGCCATGCGGTCGCTTATCGCCGTTCTCGCAGCCCCGCTTTCAAACTCGGCCGTCGTGAAAGGTGCGCCGTCGAGAAACTCGTAGCTGTATATCTTGAAGAAATTTGGGTCGGCATATCGCACCGCCACCTTGACGGGCGTACGGTCATCGTCAAATTCGAGCGATGTACCGCTTCTCAACATCGAAGCCGACACACACTCGGCCGAGGGCAGCTGCGAAATATAGTTCTTCACCGCATCAGCCGACAGCCAGCCACCGCTCGTGAAATTCTGTCCCGGGTCGTTGACGTAGACCTGGTATATGTGCGACATGCGGTCGCGCTGATACTCCGGATAAACCGGCGCGATGCGTATATAGTAGGCGATGGCAAATATCGTCGTTGCAGCGATAGCCAGCGCCGTTCCCAGAATATAGATTCCCGAGAACAGCTTGTTCTGCCTCATCATCTGCCACGCCTGTTTTATATGGACTGTTATCATAGTCTTGGCGATTGGTTGTTATCACTCGACCCGACGGCCGTCGAAGAAGTGGATTATACGGTCGGTGGCTCGCGCCTGGTCCTCGTTGTGGGTCACCATGACGATAGTGCGCCCGTCCTCGCGGTTGAGAGAGTGGAGAAGGTCCATGATTTCACCGCTCATGCGGGAGTCGAGATTTCCGCAAGGCTCGTCGGCAAGCACTATCGAGGGGTTACCCACTATGGCTCGGGCTATGGCCACACGCTGTGCCTGTCCACCCGAGAGCTGCGACGGCATGTGATTGACACGGTGGCTTAGCTCCACTTTTTCGAGGGCCTCGAGCGCAAGTTTCTTATTGTTGCGTGAACCCGCACGATACATCAGCGGCACGATCACATTATCGAGCACCGAGAGCGTGGGAATGAGGTGAAAGCTCTGGAAAACGAAGCCCAGAGTCTCGTTGCGCAGGCGGGCGAGAGCCTTGTCCTTGAGCCCGGCCGTAGGGCGGCCACACAGCTCCACTATGCCCGTAGTGGGCTTGTCGAGAAGACCTATGATGTTGAGCAGCGTCGACTTGCCGCAGCCCGAGGGGCCCATGACACTGAGAAACTCACCCTCCTCGATATCGAGATTCACCTTATCGAGAGCCTGCGTCTCGATAGTTTTCGTACGGTAGATTTTAGAAATGTCGCTTAGCTTGATAATTGTAGACATAGTGATATTGTTTTATTGTTCATTTTATCTTTATTGTCGTCGCACCTTTGAAACGGCTCATGTCGTTGGTCACCACCTCGTCACCCTCCTGCAGGCCCGAGAGCACCTCGACAAAGTCATAGTTGGCCGCCCCCAACTTCACGCGGCGCAGTTCAACCTCGTCGCCACGCTTCACATAGAGATTGTACATGCCCGGCTGGTTGTAGAACGGCGCATTGTCAATTCGCAGCACATCGACACAGAGCCCCGAGTTGACATATATATCGGCCTTGAGGCCCGGACGCAGCACCTCGAGGCTGTCACAGTCGGGCACCACGACAAACGATATCATGCCGTTGGCCGACGTAGGACTGATATTCACGACCTTACCCTCAACATCCGTTCCCTTGATTTTCATGTGGGTGCGACACCCGAGTGATATACGGTTGGCATAACCGTCAGGCACATCGGCCATAATCTTGTAATGGTCGAGGTCGGCCAGGCGCGCCATCTGCGTGCCAGCCCCTATCTGCTGCCCTATCTGGTCGCTGATCTCCGTCACCGTGCCACGGCGCGGCGCGCGTATCTCGGCATCGGCCAGCGTGCGGCGCAGCATCGCAAGCTCCTTCTCCCCTATCTCGATATCGAGTTCCTTGACGCGGATGTCGGTATCCGACGCGCTACGCTCATTGTCATACTGCTGCCGCAACTGCTCCAGCGACAGACGCTCCGAGTTCAACGCAAACTCCGACTCCCTCACACGGTCGGTCGTACCGCTGCCTATGCTGTCGAGATAACGTTCCCCCGCGAGCTCAGCCTCGAGACGGCGCACCTTCATGTCCGACACCTTGATGCGCATAGCCAGGTCGCCGAGCTTCGTGCGTATGTTGCCCCGCAGCTGCTCCAGCTGCAGGCGCGACATCGACAAAGCATCGAGACGCTTCTCATAGTCAGTGCGCGCACCCTCGATATCGAGACGTAACAACGGAGTGCCCGCCTCGACCTCATCGCCCGGGCGGTGATACACCTCGACGATCCTCGACGAGATAGGCGACACTATAATCTCCTCAAAAGCCGGCGCCACCTTGGCCGACGCCGTAACCGTAGTCTCGATATCGCCACACGACACCGTCGTAATCTTAAGGTCGGCAAGCTTGACCGACGTGCGCGACCACTCGAAGACGCCCCAAGCGGCAAGAGCGACAACCACCGCCCCCGCCACATACTTTAAGACCGAGCGCCTAAGTGACGCCACACGTTCAGTTTTAGAAATTTCACGATCCATGCGCAAGTGTTGCTAAAAAAATTCACACAAGCAACACAAGCCAACACCGTGCCAAACACATAACAACCTGACAATCAACCCACACCCCAACCATCCCACTGTCCGAAAACGGACACTCCGCCCCCACCCGCGGACACCCCCCAATACATGTTTCTCTTGCCGAGCACTGAAAAACCAATTAGTGTCTCGGCAAGAGAATTTTTGTTTAACGATTGAAGATAATGGTTAGACATGTATTTCCATATATCTACCCCACGGCTCTTTCATTTAAACTATAATAAAGATCATATCTTCCCTTACCCGGTTC
>CANDNO010000040.1 GCA_947386115.1 uncultured Muribaculaceae bacterium | reverse complement strand
CCCAAAAGCCGGCATATTCTCCTGTATACTGTATGGTAGCTGGCAACGAGATTGACGTGTATTGCCAGTATGAGGCAACGGGCGATATCCTTGTTGTGGATTCGCGCACGGGCCTGACCGTGGCAAGCGAGACTGCCATAGAAGTCGGCGAGGGTTACACACTATATATACCCGACCAGTATGCCGAAGCGCCACTGACAATCTACGTCACCATCGCCGGCACCACCTATTGGGCCGAAATATAGATTTATTGTGATATCCTGAGCAACTTCAAAGAAGTTTTATAATGCAGATAGCTATATTTTACCATTAGAGTTTTAATGCATTAATTTTATATTAACACCCTAACAATTGTATTCTTGATAGGAAAAATAATCAATCCAATTTTAAACAAAAAAATCATGAAGAAACTTATCTTTCACGCGGCATTAGCCACCGCAATCGGCACTGCCATCTATCTCGGGTTCCGCGCCAACAGTTCACCCAAAGAACAACTCTCGGATGTAATGCTAGCTAATATCGAAGCTTTAGCAGTAACAGAGCATCCCGATTACAAGAATTTATGTAATACTCATTGCTGGAATAAAAGCGGATATGTCTGCTATCTAAATCTAAGTACCGGCGCAACATTATATTGTGACGAAATGGTCCACTGGACTTATTTTCCTTAATATTACCACGCAATGAAAAAAATATTGACGATATCCTGTATTTCATTCTGGATTATTTCAGCGTGCACTCCGAGCAACAATCAACAGGATAAATCCGAATCTAAGGTTATCGAACTTGAACAATTTTCGGCCATAGACTTGTCTGATAGTGGCTCAATAGTAACTGACGATGCCGATAAACTCGGCGCTGTTAATTCTATAGAGGTAGTTGATGACGGTCTTATAGCAATATGCCAGAACCGACCCGATGCACATGTGACATTATATGATGCAAAGACGGATTCTTCACTAACCGTAGTCGCCAGAGGGGGTGGTCCTCTGGAAATGTTGCGCGTAAGCTCAATAAGCAGGGATGCCAACAGCAACCTTTGGCTTGTAGGGCTTATGGATAGAAAAGTAATGAAAGCCAAATACAACGACTCTAACGAAGCGATGTCGGTCGAACTAACGTTCAAATTACCTGAAGATTGTCTACGTGGAGTAACCGACGGTAAAGGTGGTATTATTGCTCTGCCTACTGGACTTAAGCAATCCCGTCTTATCACATTAGACTCCACCGGTCAAGTTACAGACTCTATGGGTAGTTATCCCAATGTAGAGATTCCCACAGATGTCAAGCCCAACAATTTAATTTTTCAAAGCGACATTGCGTATTCTTCTGCTGCCAACAAGATTGCATTGGCCTGCATGTCATGGAACTATATCAATATAGTTGATCGAGAAACAAAAAAAACAATCGACTTGATGTTACCAATCGATGCACCCATCGCATTTGAGAGATTCGAAATGGGAGGAGCCGTGAGCTACAATCCAAAACCTTTATGGTTGATGTTTTCGGGAGTAAAAGTCACTCCGGAATCATTTTTAGTAGGCTATATAGGAGCTAAAGTAGAATCACCAGAAGATTTTGGCAAACAGGTGAATTCGATACTTGAATTTGACTGGTCAGGAAAACCGCTGAGAATGTTTAAATTTGCAAATGACGTCGTTACATTTTCAATCTCAAGCGATGGAAAGACTCTTTATACGGTAGAAAACAATCCAGACCCAGTATTGTATAAATATCAATTATAAAAAGCCTTTAGATATAACTGCCAGTTTGAGGCACGAGGTAACATACTCATCTTAGATACCAGTAATGGCCTGACCTTGGCAGCGAGACTGGCGTAGAACTCGGCGAGGGTTACACACTATATATACCCGACCAGTATGCCGAAGCACCACTGACAATCTACGTCACCATCGCCGACACCACCTATTGGGCCGAGATATAGTAATTTATGAGTATTATATGACACTTACTCCAAACGTAATCATCATATTCATCTCTTCTTTCTCCAATATTAACCTTAAATCCTTAACTTGAAATAATTGATAATTAGTATGATATGTTGGAAGAGGAGCGGCACACTGCCCAAATTCCCGTCGTTCCTCCTCCACATTTCTAAATTTCATCCATTCACTACAATGAGATTATATCCTCACATACTGCTGCTTGTTACAATTAGTCTGCCGGCATGCTCTTCTAAAGAAGAAAGTGCGGTCAAAGAGATTGTTACCGAGTGGGTAGGTCGTGAACTGTCAGTTCCCTACGACCGGTTTACTATCAGCGGAGAGTCAATTCCAATTGATCCTGCCGAATATGACTACAAGATAGTCAACTACGTAGATTCCTCAAGTTGCAACAGATGCAGCATGAAACTCGACATGTGGAATATGTATATGTCGCGAATCGATGCCATGGATGCCAATGTTGGACTATTTACTATCGTAAAATCCAATGACATTGAGGAGATTATAAATATAGTAAAAAGTTCGCCGTTCAATTACCCAGTTATGATTGACTCTATCGGAATATTTGCCAACGAGAACAATCCACCAAACGACATTAGGTTTAATACATTTCTATTAGATACAGACAATAAGGTTATTGCGATAGGAAACCCTGCGCTCATACCAACTGTAGGTGATCTTTATAGAGAAATCATTCTTAATGATAGCATCAAAGATAATACGAAACCGTCAGTATTGGTTGATATGCCGTCACGAAACATCGGCATAACCCATCCCTACGAAACTGTCCATGCCGAATTTTACCTAACAAACAATACTGATCGAGTGCTTACCGTCGATACGATTGTCTCCTCATGCGATTGTACTACAGCTCAAATGCGCCCCACCCGAATTGAGCCAAGAACTATCGCAACATTAACTACTACTCTTACTCCAGATACAAACTACGGAACTTTCCAACGACAAATTATTATATATTTCAACGAGATAAAAATACCGTCAAGTGTACAATTGACGGGTATCAATAAAACAACCCTCTAAGTTTTGCCGGCAAAGCTTGAAATTTTATTAACCATTAAAACACTACCGAAATGAAGAAAGCAATCATTTCTGCGGCATTAGTTGCCGCAATTGGCGCAGGAGGCTACATGGGCTTCCGTGCAAACAATTCACAAAGTGATCAACTCTCTGACATCATGCTAGCAAATGTTGAAGCTATTGCATCTTCAGAAGATCCATACTTTAGTTTATGTAACTCTAATTGCAATGATTATAGAGGAGAGACATGCGTTCTTATTACTAACTATGGCTTTGAAATCAAGTGTCATGACATGGTTCGTAAATATTAATTACACAAAAGCTCATATAGCCATGCTTACATGCATGGCTATTTTGACTGCTTCATGCTCCGGAAATAAGAAGGGAGATAAAAATATCGACTCTAAGTTAGAATATACACTCGAAAATTTCGAGACGGTTCAAATAGACTCCATCAAAGGGATACTCGTATCGAATGACGTCAGCTTCGGTCTCGGCGCAAACATCAAAGTATTAAATGATTCAATTCTGGCCGTAAGAGTCATGCGTTCGCCGTATCAAGTCGTACTCCACAATCTCGCTACCGGTAAAAATCAAAACGCAGTTTCGACAGGTTCGGGACCGCTTGAAATGATAAGAGTATCCGGTTTGTCGTCGTACGATGATGACGTTCTGTGGCTGTTAGGTTCAGAAGATAACAAAATAATGACAGCTACGTGGAACGACACCGCCGATGTATCCATTGTCACACCTAAATATTTGGCACACGAAAGAATACTTAACGGCATCGTTGACAACAAAGGTCGTGTTATAGGACTGCCTGTACGTACCGAAAACGTCCGAGCCTTTATCACTGACACCACCGGAAACATCACCTCTACATTTGGTACATTTCCCGAAGTTGAAATGCCCGACTCAGTGCAGCCAAGCAACATTATGTTCCATGCTGACATTGCCTACAACCCGAAACAAGACAAAGTCATTTTTACAAATAAGTCATGGAATATAATCGAAATATATGATTTCGCCGACAGTACTTCCCATAATTTAATCGGTCCCGATAAAATGGACTCGAAGATTGTTGAAACCAAATTTCCGTACGGCGTGATGTACGACCAAAAACCTCTGTGGATATATTTTAAAGATGTATCAGCCGGACCCGAAACGTTCTGCGTGGGTTATATTGGAAGAAAGGTGACATGCAATGAAGATTACCAGCACTATATCAACTCTATTTTGGAATTTGATTACAACGGCAATCCTATCAAACGCTATAAGTTTGATCATGAAATTTTCGCATTTGATGTTGACTTTGACAATCGCATTATCTACACGATTGAATTACAGGATGACCCCGTTATCAAAAAGTACAATATATAGATTTATTTTTCTATCTTAACAACGTACAACTAAACATGTTAGCAAGGATTTGTGCTTCGATTGTGCTGCCGGCTTTGGTGGCAGTGGGTCTGTGCGGGTGCCGTGAGGGTGACCGCACGGGCCACTACATCGACGTGGCGCTGGAGTTGGCCTGCGATAACCGTGGGGAGCTTGAGCGGGTGCTCGACCACTATGCGGGCGACTCGCTGCGGCTTGAGGCGGCCCGATTCCTCATCGCCAATATGCCGGGGCACTATTCTTATGCCGACAGTAATCTTATATCGGCATTCTATTCTAAAGTAGATACGTTTGTGTCGCGCTATCCTCATTTGCCCTTTCAACAAATGAGTGATTCAGTTGCATATATTTACAACCTAATGCATATCGACCGGTGTAAAAAAATTGACGACTGTAAAATAATATCGTCGGCTTTCCTTATTGAAAATATTGATCGTGCCTTTGAGCAATGGCTAACAAATCCTTGGCTTGAACACTTGACATTCGAGCAGTTTTGCGAATATATCCTGCCTTATAAAAACGGGGAGCTACAACCTCTTAACGACTGGCGCGACAGGTTTGCAGACGTGTATGCCGACGAGCTTGACGACCTGCAGTATTGTGACATGTATTCCCGCTCTACGTTTCAGGCGGCAAAGGTTCTGAACAATGCCTTGAAACGGGACATCAAGCCGTTAATATATATTGAAAACAACTTCCCGGTTTATGATGTTGCTACCCGAATAAAGATACCGTATGGGCGTTGTGACGATTTCGTGTTTATGACTAATTGTATTTTCCGTAGTAAAGGACTTCCAGTAGTGCGTGACCATACACCCCATTGGGCAAACCAGCGTCTGGGGCACTCATGGAACGCCCTGCTTGCTCAAACCGGCAAAACGGTTCCGTTTACCGGCATTACTTCACTCATAGGCGAACCTCAACTCATCAATGAACGCCTCGCCAAGGTGTTTAGAAATACCTATGCACGCAACACCGAGCTGGTAAAGCTCAACAATTCGGGTGAATATGTTCCGGCATTCTTGCGTAACATTTTCCAACGTGACGTCACTGACGAATATATAGCAACTGTAGAGGCGCCGGTTAAATGTCCTCGCGGCATTCACAACCGTTATGCATGGTTATGTGTTTTCGGCGATAATGACTGGACTCCCGTCGACTTCACCGAGATTGACGACAACATGGCGTGTTTCAAAAACATAGGCTCGGGAGTGGTTTATCTTCCGGTCGTTTATGACGTAACGGGGCGCCTGACGCCATTGTCCGATCCGTTTATCATGCATGCCGACAATACTGTAGAATTTATTAGACCTGACGTGACGCGCAACGTCAGCGCCTCTCTCACGCGCAAATACATCGCTAAACCTTATACCTACGATTATGCCAAACTTGTAAAGGGCGGAGTGTTTGAGGGCGCGAATACTCCCGACTTCAGCGGCAGGATTTATACCGTCGGCCCGATCGAGACCGGCTATGCCATCAGCGGGGAGTTTAACGTCAGCGACAGTGTGCCGCCTTGCAGATACTGGAGATACATAAACCGCAATGACGAGACTTATTGCAGTATGGCCGACCTGTTTTTCTATGGACCTGATAGCGACACACCGGAATCGGGCACGATTATTGGAACCGAGGGGTCGTGGGAGGATAATCCCGAGTGGGTGCGGGAAAATCTGTTTGACGGCAATGCGTTGACTTCCTATTGCGCTCCGCGTCACACAGGGTGCTGGGTAGGACTCGACATGGGACATCCTGTCAAAATATCACGAATAAGATATACACCGAGAGCCGACGGAAATATGGTAGAGCCGGGCGACGAATATGAGCTGACCTACTGGGATGGCGGCCGGTGGGCGAGCCTGGGGCGCAAGCGTGCCGAGACGGTGAGCATCGACTACGACAACATCCCGGCCGGTGCTCTGCTGCTCCTGCGCAACCGCACCAAGGGGCGCGAGGAACGCATCTTCACCCTCGACCCCGACGGCTCCCAACACTGGCACTGACGCCCCGAGGCAAGGTGCAAGGTACAAGGTACGAGGTTCGAGGTACGAGGTTCGAGGTTCGAACCGCAGATTTCGCGCATTTGGGGCGAGGATTGAACCGCAAATTTCGCAGATTTCGCAAATATATTTTTTTGAAACGCGTATTCTTATTCCGCGTTGCTACATAAGCGTTCTATTATTATAATTAAGGAGGAACGATTTTCGCGTATTTCGCACATTTTGGGGCGAGGATTGAACCGCAAATTACGCTAATTTCGCAAATTATTTATTTTAACGCGTATTGCGCGCATTTCGCACATTATATTAATATTGAAATTATGAGTTTCGCATCACCCCAAAAAAAATTCGCGTAATTTGCGTAATTTGCGATTCTTTAATAATCTGCCAGGTAGCCCCAAATAAATAAGCGTAATTTGCGGTTCGGACCTTGGGGGGCGTTAGAGGCCGGGGGCGAGGTTGGGGTCGTCGTCGACGGGCATCGAGTAGATTGAGTCGATGGTGGCGGTGAGGATTTCGTCAAGCAGCTCGGCGCGCATTTCCATGATGCTGTCGGGAATCTCGGCAGGTCCTGCGACGTCCGTAACCGATGCCATCTCAACGACTCGGCCCGAGGAGTGATAGTGGTTCATGAAATACTTCTCGCTAAGCTTGCTCACCACTACTCCACGCGATGACGAAGCGTGAATAAACCGGTCGTTGCCAATGAATAACCCTACGTGGGATATGCCGTTACGATTCTTGTTGGACGAGAAGAATATGAGATCGCCCGGCTGAAGGTCTTTACGTGAGATATTGGCGGCATAGCTGCGCTGCGACGATGTCGTGCGCGGTATTTTCAGCCCGAGGGCCTCTCGATAGACGTTCATGACGAGGGCCGAGCAATCGACGCCGCGACGGGTCTCGCCACCATATTTATATACTGTTCCGAGCCATTTGTGGGCGGCGTCGACAACGGCACGTGCTCGCGCTGACAGCTCAACATCGGGGGTCATGACAAACGAGCCCGACCCGACGAGCTCGTCGAGCGTTATCTCGGCGACCGGTCGGCGGGGCCTATCGGTCACGGCCGTGCGCTTGGAGCCGCAGGAGGCGAGAGTAGCTACCGTAGCCCCAATCATGAGTAATGGAAGTTTACATTTTACGGTTTTAAACATAAACGTTGAATTGTGTTGAGCAGTGCAAACTTACGCAAAAAAACCGAAGAGCGTGCCTTAAAATTCATAAAAAAGAATAAACCTCGGCGCACGGTTATTGTCTAATAGAATAATCGGACTATATTTGCCGTTACAAGAAAAAAATTAACCAAATTTATTCACACATTTTACTATGAACAAATCAATCATCAACACACTGTGTGCATCGCTGGTCATAGCTATGGCGGCTCCCGCTGTCATTGCTCGTCCGGTCAACACACCTGCAGTCGACTTCACGGCAGCCGCCGAGTCGACTGTCAACGGAGTTGTGAGCGTAAAGAGCTATAATGTAGCCAACGTACAGTCGCAAGGCCAAGGCATGAGCGACCCGTTCCTGGAATTTTTCTTCGGCCCGCAGTACCGCCGTCAGCAGCCTCGCGAGCAACGCCCCCAAGAGCGTCAAAGCGGATTGGGATCGGGCGTCATTCTGTCGGCCGACGGCTATATCGCCACCAACAACCATGTTATCGATGGCGCCGACCGCCTCGAGATAACACTCAACGACAACCGCACGTTTGACGCTACGGTGATAGGCACCGACCAGGCCACCGACATCGCCCTTATAAAGATAGATGCCACCGACCTGCATGTAATACCTATGGGCGACAGCGATGACCTGCGCGTGGGCGAATGGGTGCTGGCCGTAGGCAATCCGTTCGGCCTCACCTCGACCGTCACAGCCGGTATCGTGAGCGCCAAGGCGCGCAACATAAGTAACCTCACGCAGGGCTCCGGAGGCCGTGGCGTTGAATCGTACATACAGACCGATGCCGCCATCAATCCGGGCAACTCGGGTGGCGCGCTCGTCAACCTCGACGGACACCTCGTGGGCATCAATACCGCCATTTTCTCGCAGACGGGCAACTACTCGGGCTCATCGTTTGCCATCCCCACGGCGATTGTCAAGAAAGTAATCAATGACATCAAGGAATTCGGCACCGTACAGCGCGCCATTCTCGGCATCACCTACCGCGAGCTCACCCCGGCCATAGCCAAGGAGAAGAACATCACTGCCACCAATGCCGGCATCGTAGTGGAATCGGTTCTCGCCAACAGCGCGGCCGACAATGGCGGCATCAAGGTTGACGATGTGATCGTAGCCATCGACAACGGCGTTACGACCAACTCGGCCCAGCTACAGGAAGCCCTTGCCCGCCATCGTCCCGGCGAGCGCATCACCATCACTGTGGTACGTGACAACAAGCGCAAGCAGGTTCCTGTAACCCTGCAGAACAGCCGTGGCGACACAGGCGTCACCGTTGTGGGCGACGTAAGCTCGCTGGGCTGTGTCATCAAGCCACTGAGCGACGAAGAGCTCAAAGCCCTCAACCGCCGCAGCGCCGTAAAGGTCGAGAAAGTCAACAACGGCAAGTTCAAGGAGGCCGGCATACGCGACGGATTCATTATCTTCGACATCAACAATATCAACGTCAACTCGGCCGATGATGTCAAGAAAGTGTACGACTCGATCGTGCAGAGCGACGAGTATGACCACGTGATGTTCATCACCGGTAAATATCCCGGCGGCCGCAAACAATACTATGCCGTCGACCTCGACAACCATTAATCTTTAAACGCCACAATTACATAGCAGAGTGAGATTTAACACATCCCGCTCTGCTTTTTTTGTGGCCCGGATGCAATTATTTCGCGATTTTTGCGTCTAATACATCAAAACATCACAACAACTTTATGAATATACTGGAAGTTCACAACGTATCTAAACATTTCACAGGCCACACGGCACTCGACGATGTATCGCTCAATGTGCCCCAAGGCTCGGTGTACGGCTTGTTAGGCCCCAACGGCGCCGGAAAGACGACCCTCATACGTATTATCAACCACATTACCGCACCCGACTCGGGACACGTACTATTTGACGGCCACCGCCTCGTAGAGGGAGATGTAGCCTCGATAGGCTACCTGCCCGAGGAACGCGGACTGTATAAAAAAATGAAGGTGGGCGAACAGGCCCTGTTCTTCGCCATGCTTAAAGGCATGTCGCGCAAAGAGGCTACAGCACGCCTCAAGGAATGGTTCGAGAAATTTGACATCCTCGACTGGTGGAACAAGAAAGTCGAGGAGCTGTCAAAGGGCATGGCACAGAAAGTGCAGTTCATCGTAACGGTGCTCCACCGCCCCAAGCTACTCATCTTCGACGAGCCGTTCTCGGGCTTTGACCCTATCAACGCCAACCTGCTCAAAGAAGAGATTCTCACCCTGCACCGCGAGGGCGCCACTGTGATTTTCTCGACTCACAACATGGCAAGCGTGGAGGCACTGTGTGACGAGATCACACTGATTAACAACTCTCACAATATCCTCTCGGGCAACGTGGCCGAGATACGCAATCGCCTCGGCGGCAACCGCACGGCGTTCACCGTGTCGGGCGACACAGCGGTCGTTGCAGAACATCTGGGCAACCTCGGAGCCCGCTTCGAAAGCTCGCTGCTCGACAATGGCGACACCAGGCTGCTCGTAACCCCTGCCACCGGAGCCACAATGCGTCCCATTATCGAGGCTGTCAACAGCCACCTCGACATCAAGTCGATAGAACCGGCCATCCCGTCAATGGAAGAAATATTCATCAACACCGTCAAGCAAAATTCACAACAATGAGCAATAAAACCGGAATAATCATACGCCGCGAGTATCTTGAGCGTGTAAAAAAGAAAAGCTTCATAATCACCACTATACTTATGCCGGTGCTCATGCTCGGCATGATGTGTCTGCCCGCGTTGCTGATGAACGTGAACATATCCGACGCCCGCCGCATAGGCGTTATCGACAACTCGGGCGTTATAGCGCCACAGCTTGTCGACACCGACCTTGCCCACTACACCCGCGTGGATATAAGCCCCGACTCGATGTATGCCAGGACCGACTATGACGGCTTCGTGATAATCAACAGCGATATAGTCAGGAACCCATCGGGCGTGACACTCTACACCCGCGAGGCAAGCTCGATGGAGCTCGAGCAGTCGCTCAACGATAACATTGCCGACGCTATCGAGTCGGAGCGACTGAAAGCCATCGACATGACCAACGTGCGCAATATCCTCGACAGCGTCCGCGCCGATGTCAACATGTCGACTTTCCGCCTTACTGATGAAGCCGGCACCAGCGGCACATCGTCGGCCATAAGCTACGCCATTGGTCTGATAATGTCGATCGTGCTGTACATGTTCCTGCTCATGTATGGACAGATGGTGATGACGAGCATTATCGAGGAGAAGAACAACCGCGTGCTCGAGCTGGTGGTAACATCGGTGAAACCGACACAGCTTATGATGGGCAAAATCATAGGAGTGGGACTGGTGGCAGTCACACAGCTTGCTCTATGGGCAGTGTTGATGGTGGTGCTGTCGGCTTCGGTCGTTCCTCTGTTCTTCTCGCCCGAGATTGCCGGTGAGATTGCAGCCTACAACAGCGGCTCGCTCGACGCAGCCACAGCATCGATCGATATCGAGGGCCTGCAGGCACTGAGCATCATAGGCAACCCTGCCTACATCGCCGGCATATTCGGCTATCTGCTGCTATTCCTCGTGGGCGGATTCCTGCTGTATGCCGCCCTGTACGCAGCCATCGGTTCGTCGGTCGACAATATTCAGGACGGATCGCAACTGCAGAGTTTTGTCATCATTCCACTCATCGTGGGCTTCATCGTGTCAACCACCATTGCGGCCAACCCCACATCATCGCTCGCCGTGTGGCTGTCGATGATACCGTTCACCTCGCCCATGGTGATGATGACCCGCATACCGTTCGGCATACCCACGTGGGAGATAATCGTATCGCTCATACTGCTGTACCTGTCGTTCATAGCCGTAGTGTGGTTCGCAGCCAAGGTTTATCGCGTGGGCATCTTCATGCACGGAAAGAAACCCACCGTTAAGCAGCTCATCCAGTGGGCAAGGTACAAGTAATTAGGAATGAATAATTAGGAATTAGGAATTTTTTTAATGCTTGTTTCGCATAATATTTGATTCCACAGCAATATAGAATTTGCGTAATTCGCGCAATTTGCGATTCAAGAACTCGGGCCGGTCAGGCGCCGGGGAAGCATTAAATTAACTTAATCGCAAAATAAAACGGAGTCGAATCGCGTTTAATTGTTAAGAAATTTGTACCTTTGCACCTTGATAACCACTACTGAATAATGAGACAACTTAAAATTACAAAATCTATCACCAACCGCGAGAGTGCTTCACTTGACAAGTATCTCCAGGAAATTGGTCGAGAAGATCTTATAACCGTTGAAGAGGAGGTTGAACTCGCTCAGCGCATCAAGCAAGGCGACCAGGCCGCGCTTGAAAAGCTCACGCGCGCCAACTTGCGATTTGTCGTATCCGTTGCCAAGCAATACCAGAATCAAGGACTTAGCCTCCCCGACCTCATCAATGAGGGTAATCTTGGCCTTATCAAGGCTGCACAGAAATTTGACGAAACCCGCGGATTTAAATTTATATCCTATGCCGTGTGGTGGATACGCCAGTCGATTCTTCAGGCGCTTGCCGAGCAGTCGCGTATCGTGCGTCTCCCCCTCAATCAGGTAGGTTCGCTCAACAAGATAAGCAAAGCTCTTTCTAAATTCGAACAGGAACATGAACGCCGTCCCTCACCCGAGGAACTGGCTCAGACACTCGATGTGCCGGTTGAAAAGATTGCCGATACCCTTAAGGTCTCGGGCCGTCACATCTCGGTTGACGCTCCCTTTGTAGAAGGCGAGGACAACAGCCTGCTCGACGTGCTCACCAATGATGATTCGCCCATGGCCGACGCATCGCTCAACCAGGAGTCGCTGTCGAAAGAGGTAGAGCGCGCACTTAACCAGCTCCACGAGCGCGAGCGCGAGATTCTTAAAATGTTCTTTGGCATCGGTTGCCAGGAGATGACGCTCGAGGAGATCGGCGACAAGTTTGATCTCACCCGCGAGCGCGTGCGCCAGATCAAGGAGAAAGCCATACGCCGACTCAAAGGCCAGAAGAGCAAATTGCTTAAGACCTACCTGGGCCAGTAACAGCTTCGAACACATAATTTTCTTCCATAATCTTTAACACCCCGGCAAGCCCGTAAGGAGCCTTGTCGGGGTGTTTTACATCGTATTGATAGCCGAAAAATGAAATCGCGCACCAAGTGTTAAAAATAAAAAAAAACATTAATTCCTGTTAATAAAATTATTAACTTTGTAGCGTGTTTCAAGAGACAATAAATGCATACTGCGTTCAACTATTCATTAATTAATATAAAACCACTTTCTGAGAGATGGTTACGGCCGGGCTCATTTAAAAACGGAGCTACCGATAATTCGTCGCAAACAATTTATTCTTTTATAAAACCATTTCATTTATTAATTCAATCCAACATTATGAAGAGACTTCTTCTCTTAGCCAGTGCAATTTGGCTTGTGTGTCTTGCCGCCGTGGCAGCACCCAACATCAATTGTGTCGGCCAGGTTTTGGACGAGCTCAACGAACCCATGGTAGGCGCTACCGTCAAAGCAGTGGGTTCGAACGCAGCTTGTGCTACCGATATGGACGGCCAGTTTAAACTTAGCGTACCTGCAACGTGCAAGGCACTGCAGATAACCTACGTAGGCTACAAAGCCGCACAGGTTGACATTCCTGCCGGAGGCAACATCGGCACCGTAGTCATGGAGCCCGAAGCAACAATGCTCCAGGACGTGGTAGTTACCCAGTCGGTAGGCCGCACCCGTCTTACCCCCGTGGCTATGACAACAGTAGGTGCCGAGACACTCGAATACAAGCTTGGCAACCAGGAACTGTTTGAAGTTCTCAAAACCACTCCCGGTGTATACACCCGCTCGGAGGGTGGCGGCTGGGGTGATGCCAAAACCCGCATGCGCGGTTTCCAGAGCGAAAATATCGCTATGCTCATCAACGGTATTCCCGTCAACGATATGGAATGGGGCGGCGTTTACATGAGCAACTGGGCCAACCTCGCCGACGTGGCTTCGAGCATTCAGACCCAGCGTGGTCTTGGTGCGACAATCCTGTCGACACCTTCTATAGGAGGTACTATCAACATCACCACCCGCACTATCGACGTAGAGAAGGGCGGTAGCCTGTGGTATGGCATGGGCAACGACGGCATGAATCAGATTGGTTTCAAAATGTCGACCGGCCTTATGAAGAACGGCTGGGCCATCACTGTTATGGGCGCACGCAAGTGGGCCGACGGCTATGTTCAGGGCACTGCCTACGAGGCATATTCATGGTTCTTCAACGTAACCAAGCGCATCAACGACAAGCATCAGATCGGTCTTACCGGCTTCGGCGCTCCCCAGTGGCACGACCAGCGCAACTACAACAACGGCCTCACCATCGAGGGCTGGCAGAGCGTTCGCGACTACATGCAGGACGAGAGCCCCTACCGTTACAACCCCACCTACGGTTTCCGTTCTAACGGCAAGGCTTACAACTCTAACCACAACTTCTATCACAAGCCTCAGATTGCCCTCAACCACATCTGGCAGATCGACAAGTCTTCATCACTGTCTTCATCGTTCTACCTGTCAATGACATCGGGTGGCGGTCGCACAGGCCTGGGACGTACAGCTACCAACGCCGAGGGCGTTTCGACCAACTACTCTTCGGCATGGTACGGAGCCAACAACGGCACACTCAACACAATGTTCCGCACCCCCGAGGGTTACTATGACTACGCTGCCGTTGAACGCATGAACGCCGAGTCGCTGACCGGTTCTAACATGGTAATCGGCAAGCAGCTCAACTCTCACACCACATTCGGTCTCATTTCATCGTACAAAAAGGAGCTCCTTTTCAACAACGGTAACAAACTTAATATTACCGGTGGTCTTGACCTTCGCTATTATGTAGGTCATCACAAGACAATCATCTCCGACCTCTTCGGCGGTCAGTACTATATCGACAACTACAACCGTAACAACGTTCAGCCCTACAACAACGCCGAGTTCAACAACACCAACACAGCATGGGTGTATGAAAAACTTCATGTAGGTGATGTTGTCAACCGCAACTATGACGGTTTCACTTGCCAGGAAGGCGTCTACGCACAGGCCGAGTATTCGATGCTTGACAGCAAGCTCAACCTCGTCCTCGCCGGCGCACTCAACAACAATACCTACTGGCGTGAAGACTTCTACTACTATGACAAGGAGCACTCGCGCTCGGAGACCAAGAACTTCATAGGCGGTACAATCAAGGGTGGTGCCAACTACAACATCGACCGCCACAACAACGTCTTCATCAACGGTGGTTTCATCTCACGTGCTCCCTTCTTCAGCTACGGTGTCTTCCTCAGCGCACAGCGTTCTAACATCGTCAACCCAGATCCCCTCAACGAGAAGGTAGGATCAATCGAAATAGGTTACGGTTACCACTCGCCCAAGCTGGCTATCGATGTCAATGCCTACTATACCAAGTGGATGGACCGCACCATGAGCAAAGGCGAACAGATCGATCCCAAAGTAGCTGTTGACGGCAGTAACTATTATTACTTCGCCATGTCGGGCGTTGACGCTCGTCACATGGGTGTTGAGGTAAGCATCAAATACAAGCCCGTGAAGTGGGTAGAGTTCGACGGTATGGTTTCTATCGGCGACTGGCAGTGGGATTCTAACGCAACAGGTTACTTCTACAACCAGAACGGCGACCCCCTGACCAACCTTGACGGTAAGATCGCATCGGGCATCCTTGCCCCCGACCACCTGTCGGCCACACTTGAGCAGAAAGGTGTGAAAGTGAGCGGTTCGGCTCAGACAACAGGTGCAGTGGGTGTAACATTCCACCCCTTCAAGGGTTTCCGCATCGGTGCCGACTGGACAGCATTTGACCGCAACTACAGCGATATCAACATCACAGCAAGCAGCCTGCAGAACGGAAAAGTAATACGTCCCGGCACACCCTGGCGTATTCCATGGGGCAACACCCTCGACGTTAACGCAAGCTATCGCTTCGAGATCGGCGGCCTTGACGCTACACTCTACGGTAATGTCAACAACCTGTGCAACTACAACTACGTTACTCAGGCCCAGACCAACGTAGGCGAAGTAGGTACCTGGAGCAACGCCAACCGCGTGTTCTACTCGTTCGGACGCACCTACAGCCTCAAACTCAAAATTAACTTCTAACACAGCAACAATCTACTGATATGAATAAATATATAAATCGATTCGCTCTTATGGCGGGTATTGCAGTTGCTGTCTCGTCATGTGGCGACAATGACTGGAACGATAAGCTCGATGGTTTTGAGAGCGATCAGACCTTAGAAAAGGCTACTGACGGCACCTACACACTGACCGATGCCGACTATGCCTCGATCTCAAAACTCATGGAGGCAATCGCCACCGATGATGCAGAAAAAGCAGCAGCAAAAGCTATAAAGACCAATCTATACTTTGACAAAAACAGCGCATTCCCTGCATCGGTATGCATCCCCGCACTGTTTGCCGAAGTTTCAAGTCCCTACTACTTCTCGGTCAAGGGTTCGGCTCTCGATGTAACTTACCGTGAGGCTTCGGAGGTTCCCGCCGAGCTAACAGCTCTCGCCGGCGCCGAAACCTACACTGTATCGGCCGACAACTACAAGGCCGTATGGGGCAGCGAGGAGAACTTCATCAACGGATTCGCTCCCGCCAAACCGGCATCAGGCAATCTGCCCGCAATCCTTGCCGAGCAGTTCGCAACAGCCACTAACGGTCAATATGTTGTCGTAAGCTACGAAGAGGCTTCTACCAACCCCGTTTTCGGCGGTATCGACGATGCCCCTGTCGTGTATCTTGACGAAACCTTCGCTTCATCAATTGGTGAGTTCACTCTTGATAATGTAAAACTGCCCGAAGGCTCTTCTTACATCTGGAAATGGAACAGCTACAATGACCTCGGATACATGAAAGCAAGCGCATTCGTAAACAAAGCTTGTCGTGAGTCGGAGGGATGGCTTATCTCGCCCGAATTAGCCCTCGGCGCCAAAGCCAACGCTGTGTTCACCTATGAGCAGGCATGGAAGAACTTCAAGTCGGTTGAAAACGCCAAGCAGGAGGCTACTGCATGGGTACGCGTTAAAGGCGGCAACTGGGAACAGGTTGTCGGCGACGCTTTCCCCGGTAACACCAGCTATGATTACATCCCGTCGGGCAACATCGACCTGTCGGCCTACAACGGCAAGACAATCCAGATTGGTTTCTGCTACAAGAGCTCGACCGAGAGTGCAGGAACATGGCAGGTTAAGAATGTTAAAGTTGAGGATGGCGCCGCCGCTCGCAGCCGCGCTCTTGCTGCCGAAGTTCCCACAACCGCAAAGAATGCCGTTTACTTCTATAACGGTTCGAAATGGTCGGTTGCAACAGGTGTTTCGGTTCTTAACCCTGCCGACTACACAGCTATGGGCTCAAGCAACAACAAGCTTGTTGACGCCGAGATTTACATTCCCATGTATCTCAAGAACAAGCTGCCCTATGCCCAGAGCGGCGACCAGCAGTTTGTTGTCTACAACGGCACTGCCTGCGACCTGTTCGTATTCAACGGCACCGAGTGGACTCTCAACAACAACGGACTTGAGACTGTTACAGCACGCTTCAGCAAAGATAGCGAAGGATGGAAATTCCAGAAGTATCTCGGCAAGGCCATCTACACCGCCTTCAACGAGAACGAGATCGAACTTGACCGCAGCTACCTCATCACCTACGGTGACATCTGCGCCACTCCGGCCAGCAAGAGCGATAACCACGCCTACCTGCTGGCTACATCGTTCCAGCTCAATGGTGACCAGGTAATCATGTCGTCCGATGCCAATGCCTTCGCGTTCAACACCAAGGCAACCGTCGACGACGTCGAGTACAAGGCTCCCGAAGGCAAATTCATGATTGTAGACTCAAATAACCGCTATCTGTATCGCTCGGGCACTTATGCTTCGTTCAACTTTGCTGCGGCTCCCGCTTTCGCCGACAAAAAGATCAGCGACGCATACCTTTGGACTGCTACCCGTAACGAGGATGGTTCATGGGCAATAACCTGCGAGAACCAGCCCGACAATGTACGCTCGATCTTCTTCTCGACCAAGTATAGCAACTTTGCTGTCTATGCTACAGCCGATGCCAACAGTGTTTATCCCTCGCTCTTCATTCTCGAATAACGACGATAATCAATAAATCACTCCACAATCCCGGGACAGTCACGCTGCCCCGGGATTTTTTTATATGACTGAATGCACTTTATAGTAACAAACGGCGTTATATGGGTATGGAAAAGATTGAACTTGAAACTCACCCTTGGGAGCCTTTTATTCCCGACGGGGCACGCATACTGATAATGGGGACTTTCCCGCCGCAGCCCAAGCGGTGGTCGATGGACTTCTATTACCCTAACCGCACCAACGATTTCTGGCCCATGATGGGCTTGATTTATTACAGCGACCGCCGGGCTCTGCTCATGCCCGACGGTAAACACTTCGACCTCGACAAGATAAAACAACTGCTCACAGAGCAGCATATTGCTCTCAACGATACAGGCCGACAGGTGCGCAGGCTCAAAGGGAACGCCTCCGACAAATACCTCGAGATAGTCACTCCGGTGCCCCTATACGAGCTGCTCGACCGTATGCCCCACTGTCACACCGTAGCAACAACAGGCGAGAAAGCCGCCGGCGTGATAGCCGAAATCACGGGCACGCCCCTACCCCGCATGGGAGAGATGGTCGAAGGACCAGACGGACTGAAGATATGGCGCATGCCATCGACAAGCCGTGCATACCCGCTCCCTCTGGAACAAAAGGCGGCTTACTACGAGGCAATGCTCAAAAACGTATAATTTGGGCTATTTTCGGACATGCTCCATTTGCAGGCGCAAAAAAATGTTGCTATTTTTGTAGTTAAAATATACACACAATATGATTGACCTGCTCATAACCGCTATAGCCATGCCCGAGACATGGGACGCTCTCGGTATTTTCAACTGGTTCATGGACAATGCCAGCTACTGGATGGTGTTCATACTCATGGTTGTAGAGAGTTCCTTTATTCCGTTCCCCAGCGAGGTTATCGTGCCGCCTGCAGCCTATCTTGCCACCTCGCGCATGGTAGCGAGCTCATCGGCCGGCGCCGATATGAATATAGTGCTTGTCGTCGTGATCGCGACAATGGGTGCCATCGTTGGAGCGCTCGTCAACTACTACCTCTCGGTATGGGTAGGCCGCCCGGTAATCTACAAGTTTGCCGACAGCCGTCTGGGCCATGCGTGCCTGCTGTCGCGCGAAAAAGTCGTCAATGCCGAGGATTATTTTGACCGTCACGGCTCGGTGTCGACATTCATTGGCCGACTGATTCCCGCCGTGAGACAGCTCATATCGATTCCGGCCGGACTGGCCCGCATGAATATCGTAAAATTCGTAACATTCACAGGTCTCGGAGCCCTCGTGTGGAACACCATCCTCGCAGTGCTGGGCTGGTGGCTCGGTATGACCTACAGCCGCGACGAGCTGAAGCCAAAAATCGAGGAATATAACGCTTATCTCACCCTCGGCGGCTGCATACTGCTGGGCATCTGTGTATTATACATTTTGTGGAATGCGTTTAAACCACGCAAAAAAACTGTTTGAAAATTATGATGGTTTCACCTTCGTTGCTTGCGGCCGATTTCGCCAACCTGCAACATGACATAGACATGATAAACCGCAGCGACGCCGACATGCTGCACCTTGATGTAATGGATGGCGTTTTCGTGCCCAACATATCATTTGGTTTCCCGGTACTGAAAGCTGTACAGCGTGTATGCACCAAGCCTCTCGACGTGCACCTCATGATCGTCGAGCCACAGAAGTTTGTCACGCGCGTGCGCGACATTGGTGCTACAATCATGAATGTCCATCAGGAAGCATGCCTGCATCTCGACCGCACTGTTCAGGAAATCAAGCAGGCCGGGATGAAAGCGGCCGTAACCCTCAATCCCGCTACTCCCGTGTCGACTCTGGTCGATATCATTGGCGAACTCGACATGGTACTGCTCATGTCGGTCAACCCGGGATTTGGCGGTCAGAAGTTCATCGAGAACACTCTTGCCAAGGTGCGCCGGCTCAAAGCACTCATTGCCGAGAGCGGTTCCAACGCTAAAATCGAAATCGACGGAGGCGTAAATCTCGAAACCGGAGCACGTCTGACCGAGGCCGGAGCCGACATTCTCGTAGCCGGCAGCTTCGTGTTCAACTCCCCCGACCCCATCTCAACAATCCAAAAGCTTAGAGAATTGCAAATTAAGAGTTAATAGAAACAGATTATAGTTGATAGTTGATAGCTGATAGATTATAGCTGATAATTCCTAATTCATAACTCCTAATTCCTAATTAAACCAATTCCTAATTCATAACTCCTAATTCCTAATTAAAAAAAGGTTTCTCTCCATATTTTTATGACTACTCCTACCGATCAATATAATCACACTATCGATTACGACCCCGATAACGACGCGATCGAGACCGTCACGGACGACGATGCACCAAAATCGCGTCGTCGTGGCCGAAAATCGGCCGATAAAGCCGCCCACGAGGAAGCGACCGAGTCACACGAGCCTCGCCGGTGGCCCGCTTTCATACGCTTTTTCCTTGACAAGCGCACACACGCTGTCACCGGTATCGTGCTGATTCTTGTTGCGGCTTATCTGCTCATAGCCGCAATGTCATATTTCTCGACTGCGGCCGACGACCAGAGCAAACTGAACAATCTTACTGTCGAACAGATGATTGAGCGCGGGCTCACTGTCGACAATATCACGGGACCGGCCGGCGCTGTAGCCGCCCACATGCTCCTCACCCACGGTCTTGGCATAGGCTCACTCGTTCTGGTAGTTTACCTCGCCATTCTCGGCCTGTCGCTTATAGGAGCAAAAAAGACCCTGCATTTCTGGTCGCTGACGCTGAAATGCCTTGTTTCGGCTATCGGTGTATCGCTCATCGTAGGTCTCCTGGACCTCTATTTCAACTTCGAGAGCGTGTTTCCTTACGGCGGATATCATGGCCGATATATAAACCTTTGGCTTATAGCGCGCATACAGTGGATCGGAGCCATAGGCGTGAGCCTGGTGCTTGCATCCATTCTCCTTTACATGTACATCAACGACCTCATCAAGTTCTTTGGCCGTGTCAAGGTTGCCTACGGTAAGGTGCGTCCCGCCGTTGCCAACGCCGTCGACGAGAAAGCCGAGGCATTCGGCGACGAGCTTGAGGGTGAGCCCGAACCGGAACCCGAGGATGACCACTCGGCCTATATGCCCAAGGAGAGCGATGACGCAGCCGAGACATCGACCGAACCCGAGATGATGCCCGTGAGTGTAAGCTTTGACGATGGATCCATCACACGCGAGGATAATATAATACCCGAGGTGAAGACTGTAGTTGATGACGAGCCCGCCGATGACCCGGAAGATGAAGAACCGGAGATAATAGGAGTGGTACAGGAAACCGCCGAGGACGATAAGGACGATAAGCCCGAAGAGCCCCAGAGCAACGTCGAGACTATAAACGTCGAGCCCGGATTTGATATCAACGTCACCAAGATCGAGGAGGGAAAAGAGGACACATCGACGCTTTACGACCCCACGGCCGAACTGTCGCGCTACCAGCGCCCGTCGCTCGACCTGCTCATCAACCGCGCCACCAAGGGCAACACCGTCGACCGCGAGGAACAGGACGAAAACAAGGAGCGCATCACCAAGACCCTCAAAGACTACGGCATCCCCATCTCGAAAATCCAGGCTACCGTAGGCCCCACGGTTACGCTCTACGAGATTATCCCGGCCGAGGGTGTGCGCATAGCCAAAATCAAACGTCTCGAAGACGATATCGCGCTGAGCCTCGCTGCCTTGGGCATACGTATCATCGCGCCTATCCCCGGCAAGGGAACTATCGGTATCGAGGTTCCGAACAAGGACCCCCAGACGGTATCCATGCGACAGGTTCTCGGCTCCAAGGCTTTCCAGGAGTGCAAGTATCAGCTCCCCATGGCCATGGGCGCTACTATCTCCAACGATATCTATATAGCCGACCTCGCCAAGATGCCACACCTGCTCGTAGCCGGTGCCACGGGTCAGGGTAAATCGGTAGGCCTCAACGCCATCATCGCGTCGTTGCTCTACAAGAAGCATCCCAGCGAACTGAAGTTTGTGCTCGTAGACCCCAAGATGGTCGAGTTCAGCCTTTACAGCAAGCTGCAGTACCACTTCATGGCTCAGCTCGAAGGGGAAGAGGATGCCGTGATAACCGATACCGACAAGGTGGAGCGCACGCTCAACTCGCTCTGCGTCGAGATGGACAACCGCTACAACCTGCTCAAGGACGCCAACGTGCGCTCGCTCACGGAGTACAACGAGAAATTTGCCGAGCGCCGACTCAACCCCGAGAAAGGTCACCGCTACCTGCCCTACATCGTCATAATCGTCGACGAGTTTGCCGACCTCATCATGACCTCTGGCAAGGCCATCGAGACTCCGATAGCCCGTATTGCCCAGAAAGCACGCGCCGTGGGCATGCACATGATCATCGCCACACAGCGCCCGTCGACCAACGTCATTACAGGCATAATCAAGGCCAACTTCCCCGGCCGCATAGCTTTCCGCGTGTCACAGATGGTCGACAGCAAGACAATTCTCGACCGCACGGGCGCCAACCAGCTCATAGGCCGCGGCGACATGCTGTTCTCACACAACGGCTCTATGGAGCGCGTGCAGTGTGCCTTCATCGACACCCCCGAGGTCGAGGCGCTCGTCGAGAGCATCAGCTCGCAGATAGGCTTCGACCATCCGTACTACCTGCCCGAACCGCCGGCTTCGGACAGCGAGATATCCATCGGCTCCATTACCGACCGCGACCCGCTGTTTGAGGATGCGGCCCGATTCCTTTGTGCGGGCGGCGACACGGCATCGACCTCGTCGCTCCAGCGTAAATTCTCTATCGGCTACAACCGTGCCGGCAAGATCATGGACCAGCTCGAGTCGGCAGGAATCGTCAGTGCGGCCCAGGGCAGCAAGCCCCGCAATGTACTCGTCGACCTTTACCAACTCGACTCAATGCTTTAAACGTATGATTAAAAGAATATTATCAATAGCACTATTTATAGCCGCCACGCTAAGTGTATCGGCGGCCGAGACAGCTTCGAGTGTACTGAAACATGTCGTCGACCGCATGAGCTCGCAGCCTGTCGAGGCTCGGTTTGGCATCGCGGCGTCAGGGGTCACACAAGACGGCTCCATAATGCTATCCGGCAACCGCTTTGTCGTCACCACCAACGACCTGTCGACATGGTACGACGGCAAGACTCAATGGACCCTCGCGCCTGCCGTCAATGAAGTCAACGTGTCCGAACCCACCCGCGAGGAGCTTGCCGAAATCAATCCGCTGCTCATTCTTAGCTCTCTGTCATCGAAGTTCAACGCCGAGATGGCCGGAGCCACGACAGGCAACTACGAGATACTGCTCGTAGCGCGCGACAAGGACACCGGCATAGCATCGGCTCGCGTGAAAGTCAACGCCTCGACTTGGTTCCCGAGCGAGATAACGCTCCACACCACGACCGGCGAACAGTTCACGATAACGATAAAAAGTATAAAAAACCTAAAAACCGTAGGCGACAGCACCTTCCGCTTCAACCCTTCCCAACACCCCGGCGTTGAAGTCATAGACCTACGATAACATATTCTAATTAGGAATTAGGAATTAGAAATTAGGAATTATCACCTATTACCTAACAACTATTACCTAACAACTATTACCTAACAACTATTACCTAACAACTATTACCTAACA
>CANDNO010000039.1 GCA_947386115.1 uncultured Muribaculaceae bacterium | reverse complement strand
ACCGAATTCTTCAAACAAATCGCTAATTTTGCACTTGCCAGTTGAACCTGCAGAAGCATTGTCGCGCTACTCAAACGACAAACTTTTTTTACGTTAAATTGCAAGTTACAGGAAGAAACCGTAAATTTGCACTCGCAAAAAATTGCACACTTATCGCAAATTACATAATTGAAATATAAATTATCATGAACGTTACACTTGAGAAACATGATGATGGCACTGGCATCATCACAGTGAACATTGAAGAAAACGACTACGCTGCAAAGGTTACAGAGAACCTGAAGACTATAGGTCGTACCCACACTATCCCCGGATTCCGTAAAGGCCATATATCAATCGACCAGTTGCGTCGCCGCTTCGGTCGTGACGTTAAGAGCGACGTGATCAACCACGAGGTAATCGACGCCGCCCTCAACTACATCCGCGAGAACAAGCTCAACTGCCTTGGCGAGATACTCCCCGTTGAAGTGAAGGAAATCAACCTCACCGACAAAGACTATACATTCCAGTATGAGGTAGGTATCGGTCCCGACATCGACGTAACACTCGACAAGAATATCACCGTCCCCTTCTATAACATCGAGGTTACCCAGGCCATGATCGACGAGCAGGACGAGGCTCTGCGTCAGCGCTTCGGCAAGCAGGAAGCAGGTGAAGCTGTCGACGACAACGCTTTCATCAAGGGCACAATCATGCAGCTCAACGAGGACGGCACTGTCAAAGAAGGCGAAGACGCCATCCAGAACAACAACGGCATGCTGCTCATAAGCCACATCGCCAATAAGGACGAGGCCGCTAAATTCCTTGGCAAAAAAGTTGGCGACAAGGTTATCTTCAACCCCGCCAATTCGGCCAACGGCAACGAAAAAGAACTTGCTTCACTTCTCAGCATCAAGCCCGAACAGGTTGAGGCCGCCAAGGGTGACTTCGAGTTCAACATCAGCGACATCCTTGTAGTTAAACCCGCCGAGCACAACGAAGACTTCTACAAAGCTGCATTCAGCCGCAACTTCGAGACCGAGGCCGAGTACTACGAGGAGCTCAAGAAGTTCATCGCTGCCCAGCTCGCTCCCAACAGCCAGATTCTGTTTGACATGACCGCCGAGAAAATTCTCGTAGAGAAGTACGGCGACATGAAACTTCCCGCCAACTTCCTCAAGAAATGGCTCGTATCACGCCAGGACGGCATCACCGAGGAGACTGTCGACGAAGAATACACTCGCATGGAGCCCGCCGTTAAATGGCAGATCATCCGCGACCAGATCGCCGAAAAGAATGATATCAAGCCCACCAAGGAAGATATCGAGAGCTACGCTGAGAGCTATGCACGCCGCCAGCTCGCACAGTATGGCATGGTCGACGCCGACGACGAGATGATAAAGGGCTTTGCCAACCGTTTCATGGAGGACAAGAACTTCAGCCGCCAGATCGTTGAGCAGGTTGCCAACCGAAAGCTCTTCATGTGCATCCGCGCGCTCGTAAACGTTGACGAGAAGACCGTTTCGCTCGACGAGTTCAAGGCTCTTGCCAACCCCCAGGAGTAAAGATACGGCCTGAAAACACAGGCAACAGAACCATAACAAGATAAAAGATACCGGAAAGGCGTTAAAACAACAGCCTTCCGGTATCTTTTTTTTATAAAAGTATTTCACAGTATAGGAATTTTTCATATCTTTGATAGATGAATGGAAGTATGTCCGTTCGCAACCTAAAAATAGAAATATAGAACATTAGATTACGTAAAAAAGAAACATCATAGCTCATTTAAACTTGAAAACACCTGACTTTATGAATAACGATTTTAGAAAATATGCCGTAAAACACCTGGGAATGAACGGACTCGCTCTTGACCAGTACACTTCGGCAACCAATAGTGCAATTACTTCGAGCTATATCTCCCCGACAATCATCGAGGAGCGCCAACTTAATGTGGCACAGATGGACGTATTCTCACGTCTGATGATGGACCGTATCATCTTCCTTGGAACCGACGTCAACGACTACACAGCCAATGTGATTCAGGCACAGCTGCTGTATCTCGACTCGGCCGATCCCGGCAAGGATGTCTCGATCTACATCAACTCACCCGGCGGATCGGTTTATGCCGGCCTCGGCATCTACGACACAATGCAGTACATCTCAAGCGACGTGGCAACCATCTGCACAGGCATGGCTGCATCGATGGCCGCCGTCCTCCTCGTATCGGGCACTGCCGGCAAGCGCTTTGCTCTGAAACACTCGCGAGTGATGATTCACCAGCCCATGGGTGGCGCACAGGGTCAAGCCAGCGATATCGAGATTACCGCACGCGAAATACAAAAACTCAAGAAAGAACTCTATACAATCATTGCCGACCACTCGGGCCAGCCTTTCGACAAAGTAGAGCGCGACTCTGACCGCGACTACTGGATGACATCGCAGGAGGCTCTTGAATACGGAATGATCGACGAAGTTCTTGCCAAAGCAAAACACTAAATATAATCCCGACTGATTAAGATTCATGGCTAAACGTACAATACAAAAATGCTCGTTCTGCGGCCGTCCGGCCGACATGTCCGAAGTCATGATACCATCGGCTACCGAGACCGGTACATATATATGTGCCGAATGTGCCGATCAGATTCATGAACTGCTCGCGAACTATCGCCACGAGACTTCGGCCGGAATAGGCAAATCTCGAAAAGCGGGAGAAAAGGACACGAATCTTGAATCCATCCCTACCCCTAAGGAAATCAAAGAATTCCTCGACCGCTATGTCATAGGCCAGGACTCGGCCAAACGATATCTGTCGGTAGCTGTTTACAACCACTATAAGCGACTGGGCCAGCCTCAGGACGATGACGTTGATATTGAAAAGAGCAATATCATCATGGTGGGCCCCACGGGTACGGGAAAAACGCTCCTGGCAAAAACGATTGCCCGACTGCTTGACGTCCCGTTCACTATCGTCGACGCCACCGTACTCACTCAGGCCGGTTACGTAGGCGAGGATATCGAGAGCCTGCTCACACGCCTGCTTCAGGTAGCCGACTATGATGTAAAACGCGCCGAGCGAGGCATCGTTTTCATCGACGAGATCGACAAGATTGCGCGCAAGGGTGACAACCCGTCGATTACGCGCGACGTGAGCGGCGAAGGTGTCCAGCAAGGATTGCTGAAACTTCTTGAAGGCTCGATCGTCAACGTTCCTCCACAAGGTGGCCGTAAACACCCGGAGCAACACATGATTCCGGTCGACACGAAGAATATCCTGTTCATTTGCGGCGGAGCTTTTGACGGCATTGAGAAAAAAATCGCCCATCGCCTCAATACCCACACCGTAGGTTACTCGACAAACAACCAGAAGAAACGCATCGACCGAGAAAACTTCCTCGAGTATGTAGCTCCACAGGATCTCAAATCGTTCGGTCTCATACCCGAGATAATAGGCCGACTGCCCATTATCACCCACCTCGACCCGCTCGATCGCGACGCTCTGCGTAAAGTGCTGACCGAGCCAAAGAATGCCATCACCCGCCAGTATGAGAAACTGTTCAAAATGGATGGTGTGAAACTGACATTCGAGCCCGAGGCTCTCGACAAGATCGTCGACGTAGCGGTTGAATATAAACTCGGTGCGAGAGGACTTCGCGGCATTGTCGAAGAAATAATGATGGACTCGATGTTTGAGATTCCCAAGAGCAAGACCAAGAAGTTCAACGTCACCCGAGACTACGTGATCGAGAAGCTGGCCAAAGCCCGCCTTGACACGATAAACGACCAGTAAATAAACCAATCATTTTTGTCAATCCCGGCATAAATCTCTCCTAAATACATGGCAACTAAACAGCAACTCACACAGGCACTAAAGTTACACTTTGGATTCGATAACTTCAAAGGTAATCAGGAAGCTATTATGCTCTCACTGCTTGACGGGCACGATACGTTCGTACTCATGCCCACCGGTGGCGGCAAATCGCTGTGTTATCAACTACCTGCGCTGATGTCTGATGGCACTGCAATCGTAATCTCGCCGCTGATAGCCTTGATGAAGAATCAGGTCGACGCCATGCGCAACTTCAGCGAAGACAACGGTGTTGCCCACTTTATCAACTCGTCGCTCAACAAGAGCGCCATCGACCAGGTAAAGGCCGACATCACCTCCGGTAAAACCAAGTTGCTGTACGTTGCACCCGAGTCATTGACAAAAGAAGAGAACATAGAATTTTTAAAAACAGTTCCCATATCGTTCTACGCCGTCGACGAAGCCCATTGTATCTCGGAATGGGGACACGATTTCAGACCTGAATATCGCCGAATCAGACCTATTATCAACGAGATAACAAAGCGACCGGTCATAGCGCTCACGGCTACCGCCACACCCAAGGTTCAGCATGACATCCAGAAGAACCTCGGCATGCAGGAGGCCCGCGTGTTCAAATCGTCGTTCAACAGAGAGAATCTTTACTACGAGATTCGCTCCAAATCGTCGAATATCGACAAGGACATAATCAAGTATATAAAGTCTAATCCCGGCAAATCGGGCATAATATATTGCCTGAGCCGAAAGAAAGTGGAGGAGTTGGCCGAGACACTTACCGTCAACAACATCAAAGCCCTCCCCTATCATGCCGGAATGGATTCAGTGACACGATCGGCCAATCAGGATGCATTCCTGCTGGAAAAAGTCGATGTCATTGTTGCGACAATAGCCTTCGGAATGGGTATTGACAAGCCCGACGTGAGATTTGTCATACACTACGACATGCCCAAATCACTCGAAGGCTACTATCAGGAGACCGGCCGAGCCGGTCGCGATGGAGGTGAAGGCCAGTGTATTACATTCTACTCGGCCAAGGACCTCAAGAAGATGGAGAAATTCATGCAAGGCAAGCCTATAGCCGAGCAGGAGATTGGTCGCCAGCTTCTTGCCGAGACGGCATCCTATGCCGAGTCGTCGGTGTGTCGTCGTAGATCGCTGTTACATTATTTTGGCGAGGAATTCGCCGATGAGAACTGTGGGAATTGTGACAACTGTTTAAATCCCAAGAAACAAGTGGAAGCAAAAGATGACTTGTGTGCAGTCATAGAAACTGTTACTGCTTTAAAAGAGAAATTCAAATCAGATTACATCATCGATGTAATGCTTGGAAAGTCCAACGCGACTATCCAGAGTTACGGACACGAAGACCTGGAGGTATTCGGATGCACCCAGAAGTCGGACGAGCGCTACCTCAACGCCGTCATCCGACAGGCCATCATTGCCGGCTACCTCGACCGTGACATCGAGAACTACGGATTGATAAAAATCACTCCGGCAGGTAAAAAGTTCCTCAACAAACCCGTATCGTTTAAAATCGTGGAAGACAACGATTTCAACGAAGAAGAGGAAGAGGTTCAGGTTAAGAGCGGTGCATCATGTGCCGTCGACCCTGAGCTTTACAGCATTCTTAAGGACCTTCGCCGTAAAATTGCCAAAAAGCTCGACCTGCCTCCTTATGTGATATTCCAGGATCCATCGCTCGAAGCCATGGCCACCACCTACCCCATCACGATCGACGAGCTACAGAACATAACCGGAGTAGGTGCCGGAAAAGCCAAACGCTATGGCGAGGAGTTCCTCAAAGTAATCAAGGCCCATGTTGAAGAAAACGAGATCGAACGCCCCGAGGATCTGCGCGTGAGAACAGTTCCCAACAAGAGCCGCCTCAAAATATCCATCATCCAGGCAATCGACCGCAAAATTGCGCTCGACGAGCTGGCCAACTCGAAAGGTCTCGAGTTTGACGAGCTGCTCGACGAGGTGGAAGCCATCGTATATTCAGGCACGAAAATCAATATTTCATACTTCCTTAACGAGGTCATGGACGATGATCGACAGGAAGATATCTTCGAATACTTCAAGGAGAGCGACAGCGACGACATCAACGAAGCCGTCAAGGAGCTTGGCAATGACTACTCGGAGGAGGAAATAAGACTCGTGCGCATAAAATTCCTGTCGGAACTTGGCAACTAAACCGACTATAATCAGAACTGCTTAACCCGCGACACAATGAGCGTAGTAAACTATAGAAATGTCGAGATAAACCGCAAAGAGCACGCCGTACTGCACGGCGTGACTTTTGCGCTCGACCCCGGAGAATTCGTGTATCTGATAGGTTCAGTGGGCAGCGGTAAAAGCAGCCTGATGAAGTCACTCTATGCCGAAGTCCCCGTGACAGGTGGCGATGCCACTGTGATGGGCTACGACATGATGACCATTCAGCGCAAGGATATCCCTTACCTTAGACGCCAGATAGGTATAGTTTTTCAGGATTTCCAGTTGCTGTCTGACCGCTCGGTCTACGACAACCTGCGTTTCGTGCTCGAAGCTACCGGCTGGACCGACGACTCGATGATGAACAACCGCATCAATGAAGTCCTCAGCCAGGTAGGAATGGACAAGAAATGCTACAAACACCCCCACGAATTGTCGGGTGGCGAACAGCAGCGCGTTGTAATAGCCCGCGCACTGCTCAATAAGCCCAAACTCATCATCGCCGACGAGCCGACAGGTAATCTCGACCCTACCACCGGCGAGATAATTACACGACTCATGCACTCCATAGCCTCGCAAGGTACAACCGTACTGATGGCGACACATAATCTTGCATTGGTCGAACAGTTCCCTGCGCGCGTGCTTCGCTGCGACAAAGGGCAGGTATTTGACGACGGAATCGTCTCGTACACATAACGAAAAATAATCACACCAGTTTCACAAAGAAGAAAGTTTATACCCAAAATGAAAGTACTAAAGTTTGGAGGTACATCGGTAGGTACAGCTCAGCGCATCAAGGATGTGGCTAATCTCATCTCCACCCGTGGTAAGAATATTGTAGTGCTGTCGGCAATGTCAGGTACTACCAATTCTCTTATTGAAATTTCCGACTACCTTTATAAACGCAATGTAGAGGGCGCGAAAGAAATTATCAACGCGCTTGAAAACAAGTATCGTCGTGTTATCGACGAGCTGTACACTACCGAGGAATTCAAACTCCTCGCTTCAAACGAAATAAGGGACTGTTTCAACTATATACGCTCATTCAGCAAAGATCTCTTCACGCTGTTTGAGGAAAAGGAGATACTTTCCCGCGGTGAAATCATGTCGGTGGCTCTCATGTACCATTACCTGCGCGAACAGCATGTCGACGTAGCCCTGCTTCCCTCGCTCGAATACATGCGCACCGACAAAAATTCCGAGCCCGACACTCAGTACATCAAAGAAAAACTCGAGACACTACTCGAGCGCAATGCCGATGCCGCCCTTTACCTCACCCACGGCTATATTTGCCGTAACGCCTATGGCGAGATCGACAATCTGCAGCGTGGCGGAAGCGACCTCACAGCATCGGTTATAGGCGCAGCTCTCGGTGCCGAGGAGATTGAAATATGGACCGACATCGACGGCATGCACAATAATGACCCACGATTTGTCGAAGGGACCAAGCCTGTCGATGAACTGCACTTTGAGGAGGCTGCCGAGCTGGCTTACTTCGGTGCAAAGATTCTTCATCCTACCTGCGTTCTGCCGGCTAAACTCAACAACATCCCTGTTCGCCTGCTCAACACAATGGCGCCTGAAGCTCCCGGCACAGTTATTTATAATACCCTACCCTCTCACCGCATTAAAGCCGTTGCCGCCAAGGACAATATCACGGCTATAAAAATCAAGTCGAGCCGCATGTTGCTTGCTTACGGATTCCTGCGCAAGGTTTTCGAAATCTTCGAGACGCACAAGACTCCTATCGACATGATTGCGACTTCGGAGGTTGGAGTGTCGGTTACAGTCGACAGCACGAAAGGCCTTGATGACATAGTCAACGACCTGAAGAAATTCGGCACAGTGACTATTGATCACGACATGGTTATTATATGTGTGGTAGGCGACCTCGAATGGCACAATTGCGGATTTGAGACCCTCGCACTCGACGCGCTGAAGGATATCCCCGTGCGCATGATATCATACGGAGGAAGCAACTACAACATTTCATTCCTGGTGAGCAAAGAAGATAAGGTAAAAGCCCTTAATGCACTTAGCGACAATCTGTTTAAATGAACGAGTTACCAATAGAACTTTTACAGTCGAGCCAGACACCTGTCTACTACTACGACGTTGAGCTGCTGCAAGTCACGCTCGAACGTCTTGTAAAGGCAGCATCGATCGACCATCGATTCAAAGTTCACTATGCAGTAAAAGCCAATGCCCGCCCTGAGATTCTGCGAATCATTCAGTCGGCAGGTCTTGGAGCCGACTGTGTGAGCGGTGGCGAAATTAAAGCGGCCGTAGCTGCAGGCTTCCCTGCCGACAAAATTGTCTTTGCCGGCGTGGGTAAGACCGACAAAGAAATCAAGCTCGGTCTCAGCTACGAGATAGAGTGCTTTAATGTCGAGTCGATACCCGAGCTTAAGGTTATCAATGAGCTTGCTATCAAGGCCGGCACTACTGCCACTGTGGCCCTGCGTGTGAACCCCGAGATCGACGCCCATACTCATAAATATATAACGACCGGCCTGAGCGAGAATAAATTCGGCATAGACATGTGCCAGCTCGATGCCGCCGTGAAACTTGCCCAAGAGCTACCCGGCATCAAACTGAAAGGATTACACTTCCACATCGGCTCGCAGCTCACATGTCTCGACAGCTACAAACTGCTCTGCGACCGCATAAACGAGTTGACGTCAAAATACAGCCAAATGGGAATCGAATTCCCCATTATCAACGTTGGCGGAGGACTGGGCGTCGACTATGACAACCCCGACGAGAACCCCGTTCCCGACTTCACGTCATATTTTAAGGTATTCAAAGACAACTTAAAACTTTCGGGTAACCGGGAAGTGCACTTTGAACTTGGCCGAGCTGTAGTGGCGCAATGTGGATCTCTTATTACGCGGGTGCTCTATATCAAGGAATCCACAACCCGTAGTTTTGCGATAGTCGATGCCGGCATGACCGACCTCATACGGCCCGCTCTGTACCAGGCTCACCACGCTATACAACTTGTGGCACATGACTCGAACAAGCGCGAGACCGGAGTATATGATGTCGTAGGCCCGATATGCGAGTCAAGCGACGTCTTTGCCGTAGACGAGAAACTTCCTGTGCTACACCGGGGCGATATCCTCGCGATACGCACGGCCGGCGCATACGGCGAAATTATGGCCTCGCAGTACAACCTGCGCAAACTTCCCGGAGCAATATTCAATAAGTAAAACCTATAACTGATAAAACGACTATGGTTATCCAACGATGGCAATCTGTCTACCTGCTTTTAGCAGTTTTTGCAATGATTCTTGTGTGCATACGCCCATTCGGATTAGTAATCAACCCCGATGGCAGCTCGCTCGAATTGATATCATTTGACTTCCCGATTTTCCTCACCGTGAATATACTCACCGGTGTTCTCCTGCTCATCGATATATTCCTGTATAAAAATCTCCGCTATCAGCGTCTCGTAGCTGCCGTGTGCATAGCTCTTATTATAGCTTCGACAGCAACGGCACTTCTAATACTCACCCGCAGTGGCGACGTATGGGAGATTGCCTGGACCGGTGCTCCGGTAGGACTGGTATGTGCACTCATCTGCACACTCTTCGCCCGCTATCGTATGAGCTGCGATGAAAAGATACTTAAAAGCTACGACCGCATCAGATAGTTCATCCAAATTTCGCGGTTAGCATCCCATATACGGTCCACCCGGCAACTCAAAGCCTGGTGGACTGTTTTCATATATACATAACACCCTCAACATGCAATTCTGAGATATATTTATACGGTTTTGTTACAAAACCAAAAAGGTGATTCTAAAAAACTAACGTTCGAGTAACATAATTACACGCGGTTTCCCTGTAACTTGAGTAACTTTGAAGTACACAAATTGTACTAACCCAATTACACATTATAATGAATCTAAAACTATTTTCAATGATTATCTGCACCGGTGGCAGCCTCGTCATGCCATCGGTAATCAATGCTCAGGGCGCACATGACAACCTGCCCGAAATACACGGTACCGGAAATCCATATCTACCCCTCTGGGAGCATCTCCCCGATGGCGAACCCCGCGTATTTGAAGATCCCGACAATCCCGGCAAATACCGCGCCTACATAATAGGATCACATGACACAAGCTACAACCGTTACTGTGGATCGGACATACGCATGTGGTCGGCACCTGTAGAGGATCTCACCGATTGGAGAGACGAGGGTCCAATATTCACATACGAAACAAACGGATTATGGGACATAATGTATGCTCCAGACCTTGTTGAGATACCACAAAAGGATGGTTCGAAAGTCTACTATCTGTATCCTCACAGCCGTGGTCCTCGCCGCGAAGCTATGGTATGCAAAGGCACTCGACCCGACGGGCCCTTCACTCCGGTAAATCTCACCAAGGACGGCTCGGCTACTGTCGAAGGAAGCATCTTTGGGTTTGACCCGTCGATATACGTCGACATCATTACCGATCCTGCCGACCCCGATTTCGACAAAGGTTTCAGAGCCTACGGTTTCTGGGGCTTCCAGCGCTCACTTGCCGCAGAGCTTGATCAGAGCACAATGTATTCGGCTCGACCGGGTACTGAAATAATACCTTACTTCATACCAGCAAGTACCCGCGACGGCAAGATAAAAGACCCCGAGGGAACGACCTATCCGGCTCTGCATAAAGACCAGGATCCACACGATTTCAATTTCTTTGAGGCATCATCGATACGCAAGGTGGGCAATAAATATGTCATGATATTCTCCGGATACTCAGGTCCGGAGTATGGTGTGGGCAATACCAATTCGACCCTAAGATATGCCTACGGCGATTCCCCTCTTGGACCGTGGCGCAGCGGCGGCGTACTCGTCGACTCTCGCGGAATTGAACTGAACGAAGACGGAAGCAAGCTCGTCGAGACAAACGCCGGACACAATACACACGGAAGTCTTCAGGAAATCAACGGACAGTGGTACGTTTTCTATCATCGACCACCCCGTTGTTTCGGATTTGCGCGTCAGGCCATGGTAGCCCCCGTTACCATTGAATGTGACGAGAAAGCTGTTGCCGATGGCGGCAAGGTTGTGATACGAGGCTATGATCCGTATGCCAAAGATGGCAAATGGAGTGTCAAGGCCACCGACGGCAATGAGTACACCGGAGCCGAAGTAACATCAGAAGGATTTCAGATTTACGGTCTCGACCCATTCAAATACTATTCGGCAGGATACGCTTGCCACCTGTCAAACATAGGCTCGCAGCAGGATTCATGGGATATATGGGATAATGACATGCCCATAATAATGAACGGTAAAGACATCGTGGGATATAAATATTTTGGTTTCGGCGGACTCAAAAAAGCCACAAAAGGCCTTAAGCCGTTCCGCGGCACCAAAAAGGGTGACAATACACATCTCAATGTATTCCTCAAACCACTTACCGACAAAGAATTCAAAATCAATATCATGCTTGATGGCCCATGGGAAAACCAAGTATGGAAAGGCCGCAAAATAGGCGAGATCACGGTCCCGGCCAACTCGCCGGCCGAGGTAACACGCTTTACTGCCGACGTTTCAAAATATGTCGACCGTCTTGACAAAAAGCACGCAATATATCTTGTGGCCGATGGTGAAGGCAGACAATCGGTATGTGAGCTGAAAGGTCTTGGTTTCAGCAAGAAAGGTGAGTCAATGGAATTTCCCAAAGCGCCCCGGGTTGCTATTAGCGTAAACGGTAACGCTCTGGAAATGCCATCGGCACCAGTACGAATGACACACGAGAACGGCTATACCGGTTATGACCACTATGAGGTGCTTTATGATGCCGAGAAGTCAAGTGGTTCTGTACCTGTAGTAACAGCGACTTGTGACAATCCCGGTGTCAAGATCGAGATAACACAGCCTCAGAAAAATGGCGACAATGCCACCGTAAAGTTCAATTACAACAACATTGTCAAGACCTATGAGGTAAAACCAAGGTCTTGAACAATATCATTTAAGCTTAGGACGCAGGTAAGTGGCTGTATAACCGCTGCCTTGCTCTACAATTTGCTCGGGGGTGCCGGTCACAACAACGTTGCCGCCGGCATCTCCTCCTTCGGGGCCTATGTCGATGACATGATCGGCACACTTTATGACATCCATGTTGTGCTCGATGATAAGAACAGTATGTCCATTGGCTATGAGGCGGTTGAACGAATCAAGCAAACGAGTGATATCATGAAAATGCAGACCCGTGGTAGGCTCATCGAAGATGAACAAAGTCGAACCGATTTTATCATTGGCAAGATAGTATGCCAGCTTGACACGCTGATTCTCACCGCCCGACAATGTCGAGGATGATTGTCCGAGCTTAATATATCCGAGGCCAACATCCTGCAACGGTTTCAAGCGTTTAACGATACGACGCTCCACAGTGCCGTCATGCTCTGAGAAGAACTCGATAGCCTGGTTCACAGTCATATTAAGAACGTCATTGATATTCACGCCGTTGTACTTTACCTCGAGAACTTCGCGTTTAAAACGCTGGCCATGGCAAGCCTCACACGGAATGGTGATATCGGCCATGAACTGCATCTCAATCGTTATGGTACCTTCACCTTTACACTCGTCGCAGCGACCGCCATCGGAGTTGAACGAGAAGGTTGACGGTGTGAAACCCATCTGTTTTGATGCCTGCTGGTCGGCAAAAAGGGTTCTTATCTCGTCGTAGGCTTTGAGATATGTAGCGGGATTTGATCTCGAGGATTTTCCGATGGGGTTCTGATCGACAAAGTCAACTGCGGTAATGCGCGAAACGTCACCGGCAAGTTCCCTGAAGGCACCGGGTGCGTCACCCGCCTCGCCAAGTCTCCTTAGCATTGCCCTGTATAAGATGTCCCTTACGAGAGTCGATTTTCCGCTTCCGCTCACACCCGTAACGACTGTCATAACACCAAGGGGGAATTTAACATCTATATCCTTGAGATTATTCTCGACAGCACCTTTTACCTCGATGTAACTGCTCCACTTACGGCGTTTCACAGGCAACGGTATCTCGAGCTTACCCGTAAGATACTTGGCGGTATAACTGTCGGTTGACTCAGAAAGATGAGCAAAATCTCCCTGATATACAATCTCACCGCCAAGTCGACCGGCCAGAGGACCAACGTCGATGATATAGTCGGCAGCTTCCATTATTTCCTCGTCATGCTCTACCACTACTACGGTATTTCCCAATTCCTGCAACTGCCTGAGCACACCGATGAGGCGTGCGGTATCGCGAGAATGTAATCCTATGCTTGGCTCGTCGAGTATATACAACGACCCTACGAGGCTGCTGCCGAGGGATGTCGCCAGATTTATACGTTGGCTCTCGCCACCCGACAATGTGTTGGAAAGGCGGTCAAGCGTAAGATAGCCAAGACCCACGTTTACCATATAATCAAGGCGATTCTTTATCTCCTTGATAAGACGGCCTGCAATTTGCGCATCGCGCTCATCGGGAGCGAAATCCTCAAACCACTGCCTCAATTCCTTGATGGGCATTTTCACAAGATCGGTGATTGTGGCACCACCCACCTTGATATACATTGCCTCTCGGCGCAAGCGGTTGCCGTGACACACAGGGCAAACTGTCTTGCCGCGATAGCGCGCAAGCATCACACGGTATTGAATCTTGTAGAGATTCTCTTCAAGCATCTTGAAAAAACCGTCGATGCCCTCAAACGTGCCATCACCATGCCACAGGAGGTCTTTCTGCGCCTGTGTCAACTTATTGTAAGGCTTGTGTATAGGGAAGCTGATGTGAGGCGCGTGACGCAGGAAATACTTTTTCCACTCGCTCATCTTTTCACCCTTCCAACACACAACGGCGTCTTCATAAACCGACAGCGCTTTGTTAGGGATGACCAGATTCTCATCTATTCCCATCGTCTTGCCGAATCCTTCGCATCGCGGACAGGCCCCATAGGGATTATTGAAATTAAACATCTGGTCGTTGGGTTCCATGAACGTGATGCCGTCAGCTTCAAAACGTTTGGAAAAATCATATCTGTGCAACACATCGTCCTCATCCCACACGAGCAATCGCAACGAATCATGACCTTCAAAGAAAGCGGTCTCGGCCGAGTCGGCAAGACGACTCTGCTCGTCGGCATCATCGCTCACCATCAACCTGTCGATGACGAGGTAGACATCATCAGCCGAATAACGCCCCTTATAAGCACCGAAATCGTCGATTTCGACAAACTCATCTTTAATGAAAAGTCGAGAGTAACCCTCTTTATTGAATATGTCAAGCTGCTCTTCGAGTGTACGTCCATCGGGCAAGCACACAGGCGCGGTGACGGCAAGGCGTGTTCCCACCGGATAACGGTATGCTTCGGCAACTACATCATTAACAGTATGTTTTTTCACCTCAAGCCCCGACACGGGCGAAATCGTTTTGCCTATACGACCGAACAGCAGCCGCATGTAATCGTAAATCTCGGTCGAAGTGCCCACGGTGCTTCGCGGGTTGCGGGTAGTCACTTTCTGCTCTATGGCTATGGCCGGCGGCAGTCCTTTTATGAAATCGACTTCAGGCTTGGACATTCGCCCTACGAACTGCCGCGCATAACTCGACAGACTGTCGACATAACGCCGCTGCCCCTCGGCATAGAGTGTATCGAATGCAAGAGATGATTTGCCTGAGCCCGAGAGACCTGTAACGACAATAAATTTATCGCGTGGGAGCTCAACATCAACATTCTTGAGATTGTTGACACGGGCTCCTTTTATAATAATTGAATTTTCGTTCATCAAACAGTGTAATTTAACTTACAAAGTTACTCAATTTCATCGACACTGCGAAGTCCCTTGAATCCATCGTAATAAAAATTAAGGTCTGTTTAACAATGTTTGTCAAACAGACCTCATAAATTATTGGTAAATATGCAATTGTCAGTCTTCGAGATAGTAAGTTATAGTCGAGACCACACGTACGTTCTTGATGTAGGGGGTATATGAATCACGGTCTTCGATAGAGAATTGTCCCTGCGATGCAGTCTTGATTTTGCCAAGCTTACTGTCCGAATCGTCGGCAAATTTCTTGGCAGCCTCGCGTGCGTTGGCTGTAGCCTCGGCTATCATCTCGGGTTTGATTGTGTTGAGGTCGGTGTAACTATAGGTGGTGCGATTCTCCCAGCCGCCCGATACAACTGCAATGCCCTCTTTGAGCAGTTCGCTCTGGCGTTTGATAAGCGATGTAACGAGGTCGACATTGTTGGATGTCACAACAATAACGCCATCAACGCTATAACGATTAAGAGGCAGAGTTGAATTATATCTGTTGGCCTGGTTATCGGTGACACTTGGCGCGATAACCTCTATCTCATCATCCTTTATGCCATTATCTTTCAAGAACTTGACTATCGCGCTGCTCTTGGTTGTTATGTCGCTGTAGATAGTCGACAGATCATTGGCCGCACACTGGTACACGACAGGCCAGGTCACGCTGTTGGCTTTGACTTCTCGCTCGGCAAGACCTCTCACGGTGACTACACGGTCACGATAAGAAAAATTATCAAAACCCTGTTTAATGAAAAGGCCCACGAGGGCTACACCTATGGCTATGATAACAGCCGCAATAATCTTAGAATTTTTCATATTGTCAATCTTTAAAAACTTCAAAGTAAACTACCGTTGAGAATACAAAAATAGTACAAATAATCATATACAAGGGTTCAAAGATTGAATAAATGTTTTTAGAACATCATTTTTTTCGTAACTTCGTGCTTAAAATAAAACGAAGACAAAAAAATACAGATATGCTGATAATAGGTATAGCCGGTGGAACCGGCTCAGGCAAAACGACTGTAGTCAACAAAATTATCGATAGCTTTCCCGCCGGCGAAGTAGCTGTCATACCTCAGGATTCATACTATAAGGACTCCAGCCATATCCCTGTCGAGCAGCGCAGTAAAATCAACTTCGACGAGCCTGCCGCTATCGAGTGGACCTTGCTTGTAGAGCACCTAAAGCAGCTGAAGGAGGGCAAGTCGATCGAGATGCCTACCTATTCATATCTCACCTGCACACGCCAGGAGGAAACCGTTCATGTCGAGCCGCGCGATGTTGTCATCGTCGAGGGCATTCTTGTTCTCACCGACCCGGTGCTACGCGACATGATGGATGTTAAATGCTTCGTCGATGCCGACCCCGACGACCGACTCATTCGAGTAATCTCGCGCGACTGTATTGAGCGTGGCCGAACACCCCAGATGGTAATCGACCGCTATCAGGACGTTTTGAAACCCATGCACTGCATGTACATCGAGCCATCTAAACGTTTTGCCGATCTTATCATTCCGCAGGGCGGCGCCAACACAGTAGCTATCAGGCTATTGACCGATTATATTGATTCCCGTCTTAAAAAATGATGATATAAGAGCATGAAACTGAGCACCGACAACCTTGTAAAGAAATATCATCAGCGCACTGTCGTCAACCACGTGTCAATCAACGTGACCCAGGGCGAGATCGTTGGTCTGCTTGGCCCTAACGGCGCCGGCAAGACCACGACATTCTACATGACCGTGGGACTGATTACCCCCAACGAAGGACATATTTTTCTCGACGATCTCGACATAACAAAATTCCCTGTATATAAACGTGCTCAACACGGCATCGGCTACCTCGCACAGGAGGCATCGGTGTTTCGCAAGCTCTCGGTCGAAGACAACATCCGTGCGGTACTCGAGATGCGCCCAGACCTTACTCGCGAGCAACAGCGCGAACAGCTCGAATCACTCATCGATGAATTCACGCTGAACAAAGTACGCAAAAACCTTGGCGACCAACTGTCGGGCGGAGAGCGTCGACGCACCGAGATTGCCCGCTGTCTTGCCATCAACCCCAAGTTCATAATGCTCGACGAGCCGTTTGCCGGCGTTGACCCCATCGCGGTTGAGGACATTCAACGAGTCATCTATAAACTTAAAGACAAGAACATAGGCATACTCATCACCGACCACAACGCACCCGAGACGCTGTCGATTACCGACCGTGCATACCTGCTTTTCGAAGGCAAGATTTTATTCCAGGGTACAAGTGAGGAACTCGCCGAGAACCCGCTCGTAAGAGAAAAATACCTTACCAAGAACTTCATTTTCCACCGCAAGAAATTTGACTGATTCACAGCCACAACCGGTGAACCAAGCCATGACCATTCATGTTGAATAGTATATGAAACGATTACTATTTATCATACTATGTATATGCGGGTTTACATGTTGGGCTCAATGGCAGCCCGACTCGCTCCTGTCGAATTACAGCTATCGAACGGTCACTCAACCCAATGATTACCAAGGTGAGGTCGTTTCGACCATAGTCCGTCACGACTCGGTTGTACCCCGCCAACGTGGTATCCTCTATATTCACGGATTCAATGATTACTTCTTCCAAGGAGCGCTCGGAGACTCGGTGGTGTCGCATGGCTGGAATTTCAGAGCCGTTGACCTTCGCCGTTACGGTCGGTCACTGCGACCCGGAATGAAGCGATACCAGGTAAGAAACCTCGACGAATACTTCCCCGATATCGATTCGGCAATTGTCGAAATGACTAACGCCGAAATTGACACCGTAGTCATTCTCGCCCACTCCACCGGCGGGCTCATAGCCTCGCTATATATGAACGCTACACCCCCACCTTGCGTTACGGGGCTTATCCTCAACAGCCCGTTTCTTGACTGGAACATGAACGGATTTACGCGCAAAGTGCTTATTCCCATCGTGAGTTGTCTTGGCTCTCATTTTCCCAACATCCCAATAAAACAGGACTCGAGTACCGACTACTCAGAGAGCCTACTGGCATCACACAAGGGCGAGTGGCACTTTGACACGAATAAAAAACTTATGGTCTCACCCTCAGTGTCGAGCGGATGGGTTCACGCCATACAGGAAGGACAAAAGGAACTGCATAATCACTCCTGCATCCTGGTTCCGATTCTACTCATGCACTCCTCGAAAAGCGTCGACGGACAGCATGCGGCCGAAGGTGACGCAGTGTTGAATGTAAAGGACATAAGCCGTTGGGGACGCCGTCTCGGCCCAAATATAACAGAGGTCACAGTGCCCGGAGGGCTCCATGACCTCATACTTTCCAAACCGGCCGTCAGGGATGCCGTCTACGATTCAATGTTCCGTTGGCTCGAGGCGACCCAGTAACGCGGTCAATCGTCACTGCCGGCAAGTCGCTCAGCCTGGCTCCTCGCAATTTCGAGCTGCCTGTTAAGACGCTCACGCTCAAATGCGAGCTGACGTGCCTCGACAATCGACTGCGAGAAATTATAACAGTTTACAATAGCCTCAACCTGCTTTGAGTTAAGCTTTAAATTTTTAGATTTACCACCTGTGAGAGTCAGAGTCATAGACTGCCCCGGATGGGCAACGGCAAATTCACCTATGGGCGAACTCTGCTCGGGCGAATAAGTAACGACCTCACTGCCGTTGATACGATAATTCATCTCGTTGTCGTATGGAACAGGACCGGCCTGTACGCTCTCGCCGTCACAACTCAGCGTGAATCCCGTGTGTTTGATTCCGCCGGGGTTGGCCGATGAGACGAAATACAGCTGACCTATCTCCGACACGCGCGGCTGTATGCCGGTAGTGTTCATGAACTCGGCATTATATGTGGCCTTGTCGACAAAATAAGGCTCTACGAGACGAGCATCGGCAATGCGCTTCATCTTGGGAAGCGCCTCATTGTACTGCTGCTCGAGCATAGCGATCGAATCATCGACAGCCTGTATCTGTTGCTCGCTGGCGCTGATCATGACCGTTGGTCTAAACTTCATTGCAGCTCGCTGCCAATCGGTTTCACCTTTATATGCGTTCTGTATCGAGTCGAGTAGCATGAGAGCCTTGGCCGGTTCGCCGGCCAGATTACAAGCCTCGGCCTGTTCGTACAATTCGCGGGCCGCGCGTGCAGTTTCCGACTCAGATGAGCATGATGACAGTCCCAGGATTGATACAGCGGCAACCACTGCCGACAATTTAATTACTTCGTTCAACATTTTTTACTCCTTTTACCGTTATGAGTTTCTTTGTAAGAGCCGTCAGAGCCGACAGGTCGTTGACTCCTACAGTAAGGTTTCCCTGGAACATTCCATCATTAGAATCGATCGAAATGCTGCGCAAGGTCACACTCTTCTCTTTATTAATTATTGATGTAAGATTGGTTACAATACCTATATTGTCATTACCCACAACCCTGAGGGTCGCGATAAACTGAGAGCCGGACTTGCCCGACCACTTGACTTTGATTACCCTGTATGGATAGCGTTCCTTGATATTACGTGCGTTGGGGCAATCGTGTCTGTGAATCTTTACGACACCCTCAGCCGAGATGAAGCCGAACACCTCGTCGCCATATATAGGGTTGCAACACTTGGCAAGTTTATAGTTGAGACCCTTGATATTGTCGCCGATAACAAGCACATCGTCCGACCGCGTACGATCGGCTATCTCGTTCTCCATCAATGTAAACTCGCTCGCACTCTTTACCGGCTCTTCCTCCACGACGGGAGTTGACAATTCGATATATCGCTCGATAATGGCGTTGATATCAAGACGCTCCTCGGCAACCTCGGTAAAGAAATCGGTAACGGTCTTATAGCCCATCTTCTTGATAACCTTCATGAGAGTGGGCTCTTCGAGCTCAATCTTGCGGTTTTTGAAACGGCGCTGGATCATTTCCTTAGCGAGCTCGGTGCCACGCGTGCGCTGCTCGTTGATGGTCTGCTTTATTTTGGTTCGGGCCTTTGAGGTTACTACAATATTAAGCCAGTCAAGCTTGGGTTGCTGATTGCTTGAGGTCATGATCTCGACTGTGTCACCGCTCTGTAACTTATACCCGAGCTTTTCACTCTTTCCGTTCACGCGGCCGCCCGTACACTGGCAACCGAGTTTCGAGTGAATATTAAAGGCAAAATCGAGCAGCGACGCACCCTGAGGCAGCCTGAACAGGTCACCCTTGGGCGTAAAGACAAATACCTCCTTATCATAGATATCCATCTTGAAATTACGCATAAGCTCCATGGGGCCATTCTCGCCTGCTTCAAGAATATCGCGCACATTGTTCATCCAGGTGTCGAGATTGCTCTCGCTCTTGATTCCCTTGTAGCGCCAGTGTGCGGCAAGGCCTTTCTCGGCCACAAGATCCATGCGGCGGGTTCTTATCTGGACCTCAACCCACTTGTTATCAGGACCGGCTACTGTAATATGCAACGACTCGTAGCCATTACTCTTGGGAATGCTTATCCAGTCCTTCATACGTGAAGGATTGGGCTGGTACATGTCGGTAATCAACGAATATACCATCCAGCAGTCGCTTTTCTCACGCTCGGGAGGCGTGTCGAGAATGATTCGGATAGCAAACAGATCGTATATATGCTCCATATCGACCTTCTGCTTCTTTATCTTATTCCAGATGGAATATATCGACTTCGTGCGTCCCTTTATATCAAATTTTAATCCGGCATTCTCAAGCTTTTCCTTTACCGGCTTGATGAACGCCGCGATGTATGCATCGCGTTTTACCTTGGTCGCGTTGAGCTCGTGTGCGATATCGCTATATGTCTTGCGGTTAGTGTACTTAAGTGACATATCTTCAAGCTCCGATTTAATCGAGTACAAGCCGAGACGGTGTGCCAGAGGTGCATATAAATAATTAGCCTCATAGGCTACATCCCGTACGAAACTCTCGTCGGGATGATGATTGATAGTCTTCATCAACGTCAGTCGCTCTACTATCATCATTATTATCACTCTTATGTCCTCGGCGAACGTCATCAGCAGACGACGGAAATTATCACTAACAACCGATGCATTGGCATTTTTGCCATACAACGTAGCGACCTTGGTCAATCCTCTCACGAGTTTGCCCACATCGCCGCCCCACTCTTTCTCGACTTTATCGGATGTCATGGCACCCACGCTGCAAAGCCTGTAGGCGAGCAAGGCTATGACAATATTGCGGTCAGGGCTCACACGCTCACAGAAAGTGACAGCCGTAGCAAGGTCGTGAACCACAGGGTGTATGCCATGCTTGTCACGCACACACAACCCCGATTCTACAGCCTGCCCTATCAGCGATTTTAAATGCTTCAGGTTTATTGACTCATCAAAATCAGCACAGATTGTCATAAGTTTACGATAATTCAATTGTAAACCTATCTTCTCTTCTTGTGTGAACGTCAACTTTTCCATCGGTCAATAAAATTGATAAACAGAATCAAAATTACAACAATGTAACCATAATGCCAAACAAAGTATATAAAAAAGACTTTAAGAAACGCCATCAGTGGTTCTTAAAGTCAAGATTAAGATGTTTAGAGCCGATTCGACAATAAATGTTGATTGTCTAACCGGCTCTAAATAATCAGTAGTCGCTGTTACGTGGATTGTTATTGAGCATACTTGTTTCTTGCTTGGTGTCGTGCTCGGTAACTTTATTATTATCGGCATCATCGGTAGCAGCTCCGGCATATTTCTTCTGAGCATCAATCTGCTCCAATCTCTTTTTGGGATCTTTTTCTTTCATAGCTGTATGTGTTTTAAAGTTTATATTCCATTAACACATACAGCCCGCCATCGGTTCAGCACTCGAGTGGCAATTTATTCAATTCCTCTATATAATCAAGGAGCTCATTGCGCCCTCTACCATCTTGGCTGGATGTCTTGAAAACAGGTGGCAGGGCCTCCCATTTTTCGAGCAACGACTCGCAATATACCGCAGTAGCTTTTTTGGCGGCTGCCGAACTGAGTTTATCAAGCTTTGTAAACACTATGCTGAACGGGATACCGTTTTCGCCGAGCCACTCCATGAATTCGAGATCAATCTTCTGAGGTTTATGTCGGCCGTCAATCAACACAAACAGATTTGTCATTTGAACACGGTTCAGAATATACCCCTTGATCATACGCTCGAGGGCATCACGGCTATCCTTACTACGGCGAGCATAGCCATATCCGGGCAGGTCGACAATATACCACTCTTCGTTGACAAGAAAATGATTAATCAGCATGGTCTTGCCCGGCGTAGATGAAGTCATAGCCAATGCCTTACGCCCGGTCAACATATTGATCAGCGAAGATTTACCCACATTACTGCGCCCTATGAAAGCATATTCATGCTTCTCGGTCGACGGGCATTTACTCACATTGGGGCTACTTGTTACAAAACGTGCTGCATTGATAATCATATTCTTATCGTTATTATTCGTAAACACCCCACAACTGTGAGGTATCACAAAATTACAAAACTCGCCTCAAATACCAAATAAACTCGCTATCTTTGTCACATCAATCAACCGGCAACAAGAATGTTTCAGTTCAGGCAATTCAGCATATCCGATGATGTATCGGCCATGAAAATTGGCACCGACGGCGTGTTGCTTGGCGCATGGGCATTCGACAGCTATATTCCGCGCAATATTCTCGACGTAGGCGCAGGAACCGGACTTATTTCACTGATGCTTGCCCAACGCTTCCCCGAGGCCCGAATAACGGCACTTGAGATTTGCCCCGAGGCTGCCGATGAAGCTCGCCGAAATGTATCCTCATCACCTTGGGCCTCGCGCATCAAGGTCGTAACGGCCGACTTCAACACATTCCGGCCCGAAACCGACATTGATACGATTATCTCCAACCCGCCCTTCTACGACGAGACAATTTACTCACCCTGCTCAAACCGAACGACAGCCCGACACGAGTCAACATTAACGCTCGAAAACCTCATAAACCGTGCCTCGGAACTGCTACCCGATAATGGACGCCTGGCACTTATAGCTCCCGACAAAAGGTCAGATGAACTCATGTATAAATGCACTTTGAATCACCTTGACATAGAGCGCATATCGACCGTTAGCTCAAAAAAGTACGCCGATAAAATTCGAGTATTACTTCAAGTCAATAAAGGCCTTGTCACGAGCTATCACTCAACACATATCGACATACGCAACGAGACCGGAAAGCAATATTCAACCACATATCGGGAACTCACCGAAGACTTTTACCTCCCATCAACATTTACAAAATAAGAAAACTGACAATAATGAACCAGACACGCCCCACAATCCAGCGCCCCGGAGCAGCCCTCGCGATACTCTTCGGAACATTCTTTTTCTTTCTGTGCATCTTTTCACTGGCTACAGGTCTTATAATGCCTCACGTAAGTGACGCAGTGATATCCATGAGGCTTCTCACATTCTTCCAGGCACTGTTTCTATTCATAGTCCCCGCCCTGGTAACAGCAGTGCTTGCAACCCGTCTGCCCGCAACGATGCTGGCTATCGACCGCTGCCCGCGACTCGTACCCACACTGTTTGTGATTGCGACCATAATAGTGGCCATACCCGCCATGGATTCCATCATAGCATGGAACGCCGGCATTCATCTGCCCGACAGCATGAGCGGAATTGAACAAGCCCTGCGAACCATGGAAGACAGTGCCGCGTCGGCCACATCATTGCTCATGGGAAGCGACACTATAGGCTCATTGATCGTAACAATACTCATTGTAGGAATAATGGCAGGCTTGTCGGAAGAACTGTTTTTCCGCGGAGCACTTCAACAGACGCTCACATCGACACGCCTCAACCGTCACGCCGCCGTATGGATAGCAGCACTCATTTTCAGCTTCATGCACTTCCAGTTTTTCGGATTTATCCCACGCCTACTGCTCGGCGCATTCTTCGGCTATATACTCCTGTGGGGAAACAACCTTTGGTACTGCATCATAGCACATGCCACCAATAACATTCTCGCTACAATAACAATGTGGCAAACCACCCACAGCAAAGCCCCCGGAGCAGTAATCAACCCCGACACAATCGCACTAAACATCGACAGCGCCCTGCCGCAAATCCCGTTGGTAATAGCCAGCGTAATCCTAACCACCCTCGCACTCATACTGTTAAAACGTCAACTCAACAAAAACGCATAAAAAAGTAGAGCAAACACTTGCACAAATCAAAAAAAGCGCCTACCTTTGCAGAGCAAAAGCGAAAAACCCGCTACGCAAGGAGAGGTGGGTGAGTGGCTGAAACCACCAGTTTGCTAAACTGACGTAGGAG
>CANDNO010000038.1 GCA_947386115.1 uncultured Muribaculaceae bacterium | reverse complement strand
ATTATTAGGAAAGAAAATCGGAATGACATCCGTTTTCAGTGCCGACGGAAAGAACATTCCGTGCACTGTTATCGAAGTAGGTCCTTGTGTTGTTACTCAGGTCAAGACCGTTGAGAAGGACGGCTATGCAGCCCTCCAGCTTGGCTTCCAGGAGCAGAAAGAAAAGCACCTGACAAAGCCCGAGCTCGGTCACTTCAAGAAAGCCGGAGTAGAGCCCAAGCGCCACTTGGCCGAGTTCAAAGGATTTGAAGGAGAGTACAAGCTCGGTGATACCATCACTGTTGACTTCTTCAACGACGACGACTTTGTAGACATCGTAGGAACCTCTAAAGGTAAAGGTTTCCAGGGTGTAGTAAAACGTCACGGTTTCGGTGGCGTAGGTCAGTCGACTCACGGCCAGCACAACCGCCTCCGTGCCCCCGGTTCGGTAGGTGCATGTTCTTACCCCGCAAAGGTGTTCAAGGGAATGCGTATGGCCGGTCAGACCGGTAACGAGCGTGTTACCGTTCAGAATCTCAAAGTCGTGAAGGTTATCCCCGAACACAACGTGATGATGATTAAGGGTTCAGTACCCGGATGTAAAGGTTCAATCGTATTAATTGAGAAATAATGGAACTCGCAATTTATAACATTAAAGGAGAAGATACCGGCCGCAAGGCTGTGTTGAACGATGAGATATTTGCCATCGACCCCAACGAGCACGCCATTTATCTCGACGTTAAGCAATACCTCGCTAATCAGCGTCAGGGTACTCACAAGTCAAAAGAGCGTAGCGAAATTTCAGGCTCTACCCGCAAACTTCACAAGCAGAAGGGTGGTGGCGGTAGCCGTATCGGTGACATCAACTCACCCGTACTCGTAGGTGGTGGCCGTGTGTTCGGTCCCCGTCCCCGCGACTATCGTTTCAAATTGAATAAGAAACTCAAACAGCTCGCACGTCGTTCGGCACTTGCCCTCAAAGCCCAGGAAAACCAGATCACTATCGTGGAGGACTTCACTTTCGAGGCACCCAAGACTAAAAATTATATAAATTTTGCTAAAAATCTTAAAGTCGACGGTGTTAAGACCCTCCTCGTTTTAGCAGGTCAGGATAATAACGTATATTTGTCCTCACGTAACGTGCCGAACACTGCTGTCATGGCAGCGTCCGACCTTAATACGTATGCAGTGATGAATAACAAAGCCCTTCTCGTAACCGAGAGTGGCCTTGAAGTCATTAATAAACTTTAAACCAAACACAGGAAAGGATCTTAACAATGGATATCACAATTCAGCCCATCGTTACCGAGAAAGCTACCAAGCTTACCGATAAGCTCAACCGCTACACCTTCCGTGTTTCACAGGATGCCAACAAGTACCAGATCAAGGCACTTGTTGAGCAGCTGTACGGTGTGAAGGTTGTTAACGTCAACACAGCTATCGTACGCGGTAAAAACAAGTCACGTTATACCAAGAGCGGCCTGCTTCGCGGCAAGTCGGTCGGTTACAAGAAAGCCTTCATCACCATCGGTGAGGGCCAGACTATTGACCTCTATAGCAATATTTAAATAAAATGGCAGTAAGAAAATTCAAGCCCACAACACCGGGGCAGAGACACAAAATTATAGGCGTATTTAAAGGTACGATCACTGCTACCACGCCTGAGAAATCTCTTACAGTCGGTAAAAAAAGCACCGGCGGCCGCAATGCCGAAGGTCATCTCACCACCCGCTACCTTGGTGGTGGACACAAACGCAAATACCGCATCATTGACTTTAAGAGAAATAAAGACGGTGTTCCCGCTGTAGTAAAGTCGATTGAGTACGATCCCAACCGTTCGGCTCACATCGCCCTGCTTTACTATGTAGACGGAGCTAAAGCTTACATCATTGCACCCAACGGCTTAACTGTTGGCTCGACCGTTGTAAGCGGTCCCGATGCAGCTCCCGAGGTAGGCAACGCACTCCCCCTGAGCAAGATTCCCGTAGGTACCGTTATTCACAACATCGAGCTTCGTCCCGGCCAGGGCGCCTTCATGGCACGTTCAGCCGGCACGTTCGCACAGTTGACTTCGAGAGAAGGTGACTACGCAATTATCAAATTACCTTCGGGCGAAACACGTAAGGTACTCGCAGCTTGCAAAGCTACCATCGGTGTAGTTGGCAACAGCGAGCATTCGCTCGAGAGCTCGGGTAAGGCCGGCCGCTCACGCTGGTTTGGCCGTCGTCCTCACAACCGTGGTGTTGTCATGAACCCTGTCGATCACCCCATGGGTGGTGGTGAGGGCCGCGCCTCAGGCGGACATCCCCGTTCACGCAAGGGCCTGTACTCTAAGGGCCTCAAGACTCGCTCGCCCAAGAAGAGCTCTTCGAAGTACATTATCGATCGTAGAAAAAAGTAATCTGATAAAGACAAAACATTATGAGTCGTTCATTAAAAAAAGGCCCATTTATCAGCGTCAAGCTGGAAAAGAAAGTCTCGGCAATGGAAGAGAGTGGCAAGAAGCAGGTTATCAAGACCTGGAGCCGCGCCTCTATGATTGCGCCTGAATTTGTGGGACATACTTTTGCAGTTCACAACGGTAACAAGTTTATTCCTGTTTACGTAACCGAGAACATGGTTGGTCACAAGCTTGGCGAGTTCGCTCCCACACGCACCTTCCGCGGTCACGGCGGTAACAAGAAAAAATAATTGAGGCCCTGTTTATAAATAATTTTGATAATAAAAGAATTAAAATAAAATGGGTGTAAGAAAAAGAAACTCAGCCGATGCAAGGAAAGAGGAGCTCAAGACAGTAGCCTTTGCCAAGCTCACAAACGTTCCCACATCGCCCCGTAAAATGCGTCTCGTTGCCGATCTCGTTCGCGGCAAGGAAGTAAACCGCGCTCTCGGTATCCTCAAGTTCTCTAACAAAGAGGCTGCCGCCCGCGTTGAGAAACTCCTTCGCTCGGCTATCGCCAACTGGGAAGCTAAGAATGAAAGAAAAGCCGAGGACGGCGAGCTCTATATCAGCACAATTTTCGTAAACTGCGCTCCTATGCTCAAACGTCTTCGCACTGCCCCTCGGGGCCGTGGTTACCGCATCCGCAAGCGTTCAAACCACGTTACTTTGATTGTTGATACTATCGCTAATAACACTAAAGAGTCTAAGTAAAAATGGGACAGAAAGTTAATCCGGTCAGCAACCGTTTAGGCGTTATCCGTGGTTGGGATTCCAACTGGTACGGAGGTAAAAAGTACGGTGATACTCTGCTCGAAGACTCTAAACTCCGCAAGTATCTCAATGTACGTCTTGCCAAGTGCAGCGTATCGCGCATCGTTATCGAGCGCACTCTCAAACTCATCACCATCACCGTGTGCACCTCACGTCCCGGTCTCATCATCGGCAAGGGTGGCTCGGAAGTTGACAAGCTGAAAGAGGAGCTCAAGAAGATCACCGACAAGGACGTACAGATCAACATTTATGAGGTTAAGCGCCCCGAGCTCGATGCTGTCATCGTAGCTACCAACATCGCTCGCCAGGTCGAGGGCAAGATCGCCTATCGCCGCGCCATCAAGATGGCCATCGCGTCGACCATGCGTGCAGGTGCCGAGGGTATCAAGGTTCAGATCTCAGGCCGTCTCAATGGCGCTGAAATCGCACGTTCCGAGATGTTCAAGGAGGGTCGTACCCCGCTGCACACACTTCGTGCCGACATCGACTATGCACTCGTAGAGGCTCACACCAAAGTAGGTGTTCTCGGTGTTAAGGTATGGATCTGCCGCGGTGAGGTATACGGCAAGCGTGACCTCGCTCCCCAGTTCACCAACAACGCCAAGGAGACTCGCGCTCCCCGCGCCGAAGGTTTCCGTCGTGGCGGCTTCCGCAAGAATAATAACAACCGTTAACCATTAATTGAAACACCACAATGTTACAACCGAAAAAAACTAAATTTCGTCGTCAGCAAAAGGGTCGCATGAAGGGCAATGCCCAGCGTGGCAACCAGCTGGCATTCGGTTCGTTTGGCATCAAGACCTTGGAATCAAAATGGATTACCGGTCGTCAAATCGAAGCCGCTCGTATTGCTGTAACACGCTACATGCAGCGTCAGGGTCAGATATGGATTCGCATCTTCCCCGATAAGCCTATCACCAAGAAGCCTGCCGAGGTCCGCATGGGTAAAGGTAAAGGTTCGCCCGAAGGTTTCGTGGCTCCCGTTACTCCCGGCCGCATGATCATCGAGGTAGAGGGTGTAAGCTATGAGATCGCTAAGGAGGCACTGCGCCTTGCAGCTCAGAAGCTTCCTGTAACAACCAAGTTTGTCGTTCGTCGCGACTATGACCCCACTCAAAACGTGTAAACCGCTATGAAGAAAGAAGAAATCAAAGAGCTTAGCACCGCCGACCTCAAAGAGCGTCTGGCAGAGATGGAGAAAGCATACTTGCAGCAGAAAGCCAATCATGCCGTGACTCCCCTGGAGAATCCCGCTAAGATTACTCTCGATCGCAAAATGATTGCACGCGTTAAGACTGAGTTGCGTCAACGCGAACTTAACAATAAATAATCCCAAGAAATGGAAAAGAGAAACTTACGTAAAGAACGCATTGGGGTTGTATCGAGCAACAAGGGTGACAAATCTATCACTGTAACCATCAAGTGGAAAGAGAAGCACCCCATCTATGGTAAATTCGTGAACAAATCTAAGAAGTATCACGCCCATGATGAGAATAATGAGTGCAGCGTTGGCGATACAGTACGCCTTATGGAGACTCGTCCCTTGAGCAAGACCAAGAGATGGCGTTTAGTTGAAATCATTGAAAAAGTTAAGTAATTATGATACAGTCCGAATCACGTTTAACCGTAGCCGACAACAGCGGCGCTAAGGAAGCCCTCTGCATCCACGTGCTTGGTGGCACCGGTCGCCGTTATGCATCAGTAGGCGACATCATCGTAGTGTCAGTAAAGAGCGTTATTCCCTCGTCTGACGTTAAAAAGGGAACTGTATCCAAGGCTGTAGTCGTTCGTACAAAGAAAGAGATCCGTCGTTCCGATGGCTCATACATCCGCTTCGATGACAACGCCTGTGTACTTCTCAACAACGCCGGTGAGCTTCGCGGAACACGTATCTTCGGCCCCGTAGCCCGTGAGCTTCGCGCCACCAACATGAAGATCGTTTCCCTCGCCCCCGAGGTACTTTAATCATTTCAAGTAACAAGAAAAACCCAAAATGAGCAAACTACACATAAAAAAGGGTGATACCGTTTATGTTCTTGCCGGCGAGGATCGCGGCAAGACCGGTCGCGTGCTGTCAGTGCTCGCCGCCAAGGGCCGTGCCATTGTTGAAGGTGTGAACATCGTCAGCAAGAGCACCAAGCCCAGCGCCAAACACCCCCAGGGTGGCATTATCAAGATGGAAGCCCCCGTTCACATTTCTAATCTCAGCCTTATCGATCCCAAGAGCGGCAAGCCTACTCGCGTAGGTTTCCGCAAGAACGATAAGGGTGTGACAGTTCGTTATTCTAAAAAATCAGGAGAGGAGATTAAATAATGAGCACTACAACTCTTAAGAAGGATTACCAGGAGCGCATCGTTCCCGCCCTGACCAAAGAATTCAACTACACCACTGTCATGCAGGTTCCCCGCCTTGAGAAGATTGTAATCAATCAGGGTCTTGGCGAGGCTACCCAGGACAAGAAAATCATCGAGACTGCTATCAACGAGCTTACGGCGATCACCGGCCAGAAGGCTGTTCCCACCCTGTCTCGCAAGGATATCTCTAACTTCAAGGTGCGTAAGAAAATGCCCATCGGTGTTCGCGTTACACTGCGTCGCGAGCGCATGTACGAGTTCCTCGAGCGCCTCATCCGCGTTGCCCTTCCCCGTATCCGCGACTTCAAGGGTATCGAAGGCAAGCTTGATGGTCGTGGCAACTACACCCTCGGTATCACCGAGCAGATCATCTTCCCCGAGATCAACATCGATAACATCAGCAAGCTCCTTGGCATGAACATTACCTTCGTAACCACGGCCAACACCGACGAGGAAGGTTTCGCTCTGCTCAAACAGTTCGGCTTACCGTTTAAAAACGCTAAATAAACCAAGACATTCCTATGGCAAAAGAATCAATGAAAGCCCGCGAGGTTAAGCGCGCAAAGCTCGTTGCTAAATACGCAGCCAAGCGTGCCGAACTCAAAAAGATTGTCAACTCGGGCGTTAACGAAGAAAATCGTTACGAAGCTTTCGAGGCTGCTCAGGCTCTCCAGAAGCTCCCCAAGAACAGCAATCCCATTCGCGTTCACAACCGCTGCAGCATCACAGGTCGTCCCAAAGGATACATCCGCCAGTTCGGCATCTCTCGTATCCAGTTCCGCGAGATGGCCTCGGCCGGTCTTATCCCCGGTGTAAAGAAGGCAAGCTGGTAATCCCTCTGTACGGCTACCATTCTCGTTTAGCGCTTTTTTAACGCAACTCACTTCATTAACAGAGAGAATTAAATATTGTTGGGAACCTGCCCAATCAATTTAAACCTTATAAAAAATGACAGATCCTATAGCAGATTATCTGACAAGATTGAGGAATGCCATCAAAGCCAACCACCGTGTTGTCGAGATTCCCGCCTCAAACTTGAAGAAAGAAATCACTAAGATTCTTTTTGAACAAGGCTATATTCTTAACTATAAGTTTATAGAGGGTGAAACCCCCGCAGGCACTATCAAGATAGCCCTGAAGTACGATCCCGTTGACCGTGTGAACGCCATCAAGAATCTCAAGCGCGTTTCACGTCCCGGTCTTCGCCAGTACACAGGCTACAAAGATATGCCCCGTGTGCTCAATGGACTCGGTATCGCCATCCTTTCTACTTCTAAGGGTGTGATGACTAACAAGAAAGCCGCCGAGCTTAAAATCGGCGGTGAGGTACTGTGTTATGTTTACTAATCTTAATTGGAGGAACAAGCAATGTCAAGAATAGGTAAAGCCCCCATCGAGATTCCTGCAGGAGTCACTGTTAAGGTTGACAATAACACCGTCACCGTTAAAGGTCCCAAAGGTGAACTCACCCAGACCGTAAACCCCGACCTCACCGTTAAGGTAGAGGACAATCACATCGTTCTTACCCGTCCCACCGACGACCGCGAGCACCGCGCTCAGCATGGTCTGTACCGCGCTCTCATCCACAACATGGTTGTTGGTGTTTCGACAGGCTATCGCAAGGAAATGGAATTAGTAGGCGTAGGTTACCGTGCCACTGCCACCGGTCAGGTGCTCGAGCTCGCACTCGGTTTCTCTCACGCAATATATATCAAGCTTCCCAACGAGGTGAAGGTTGAGGCCAAGACCGAGCGTAACAAGAACCCGCTCATCATCCTTGAGAGCGACGACAAGCAGCTCCTCGGTCAGGTGTGCGCCAAGATTCGTTCACTGCGCAAACCCGAGCCTTACAAGGGTAAAGGTATTAAGTTCGTCGGCGAGATCATTCGTCGCAAGTCTGGTAAATCGGCTGGTGCCAAATAAAAATCACTGAATCATGTTAACCAAGATAGAACGCAGAAATAAGATCAAGACCCGCATCCGCGGTAAAATTTCAGGCACCGCCGAGCGCCCCCGCATGACTGTCTTCCGCAGCAACAAGCAAATCTATGTTCAGCTCATCGACGACCTCGCAGGCAAGACTCTTGTAGCAACTTCGTCTAAGGGCATCGAGGAAGGCACCAAGTGTGAGATTGCTGCCAAGGTTGGCGCTGCAGTTGCCGAGAAGGCTCTCGCTGCAGGTATCACCGAGGTAGTTTTTGACCGCAACGGATACCTTTTCCACGGTCGTGTTAAATCATTAGCTGACGCTGCTCGCGAGGGCGGACTTAAATTTTAAGCATCATGGCAAAGAGAAATAACAGAGTAAAATCGACCAACGATATCGAGCTCAAAGATCGTCTCGTTGCAATCAACCGTGTTACCAAGGTGACCAAAGGTGGTCGCACCTTCACCTTCGCAGCTATCGTTGTTGTAGGTAACGAGAATGGTATCGTAGGCTGGGGCCTTGGTAAGGCCAACGAGGTTACCGCCGCCATCGCCAAGGGTGTGGAGGCTGCCAAGAAGAACCTTATCCAGGTTCCCGTCCACAAGGGTACCATCCCCCACGAGCAGGTTGCCAAGTTCGGCGGCTCGCGCATCATCCTCAAACCCGCATCTCACGGTACCGGTGTTAAAGCCGGTGGTGCTATGCGTGCCGTTCTTGAGAGTGTGGGTATCACCGACGTCCTCGCCAAGAGCAAGGGCTCGTCAAACCCCCACAACCTTGTAAAAGCCACTATCGCCGCTCTCGACGAGATGCGCTCACCCGCAACCATCGCCCAGAACCGCGGTATCTCGGTAGAACAGGTGTTCAAAGGTTAAATCACTAAAAGCTACTGACTCACAATGGCACAGATCAAAATCAAGCAAATCAAGAGCCGTATCAACTGTCCCGCCGTGCAGAAACGCACCCTCGACGCCCTCGGCCTCAAAAAAATGAACCACACTGTTGTTAAGGAGGATACTCCCTCGGTGATGGGTATGGTAACTAAAGTAAGTCACCTCGTCGAGGTAACTAAAGCCTAAAATTATCAATACAATGGATTTAAGTAACTTACAACCTGCTGTTGGCGCTACCAAGCGCTCGACTCGCATAGGCCGCGGTCCCGGTTCGGGTAAGGGTGGCACATCTACCCGCGGTCACAAGGGCGCAAAGTCGCGTTCCGGTTATAGCCGCAAGATCGGTTTCGAGGGTGGTCAGATGCCCCTTCAGCGCCGCTTGCCCAAGTTTGGTTTCAAGAACATCAATCGTGTAGAGTACAAGGCTGTAAACATCAGCCAGCTCGACACCCTTGCCGAGGCTCAGAACCTCACCAAGATCGGTATCGAAGAGCTCCGCAAGGCCGGCTTCATCAGCAAGAACCAGCTGGTGAAGATCCTTGGCAACGGTACTCTCAACCACAAGATCGATGTGGAAGCCAACGCATTCTCTGCTTCGGCCGAGAAAGCTATCGTCGCTGCCGGCGGCACCATCAATAAAGCGTAACCTCCAATGAGATTTATTCAAACCATTAAAAACATCTGGACTATCGAGGATCTGCGCAAACGCCTTATCCTTACATTCCTGCTCGTCGTGGTATATCGCCTCGGCTGTTACATTGTGCTTCCCGGTATCGACCCCGGGCAGCTCAATGCCATGCAGGAGTTCACCGAGAAGAGCGGCCTCATGCAGCTCCTTGATATGTTCTCAGGTGGTGCTTTCTCTCAGGCATCCATCTTCGCCCTCGGTATCATGCCCTATATCACAGCATCGATTGTGATACAGCTCCTCGGCATGGTGCTCCCCTCGTTCCAGAAAATGCAGCGAGAGGGCGAAAGCGGACGCCAGAAGCTTAACCAGTATACGCGTTACCTCACCGTGCTCATTCTGCTCGTCCAGGGTCCCGCCTATCTGTTTAACCTTCAGCACCAGTTGCGTGCCGCACAGGTTAACTTTGAGATGACATGGTTCCTCGTGATCATGCTCACCGTTATCCTGGCCGCCGGCTCAATGTTCATTATGTGGCTTGGCGAGCGCATCACCGACCGCGGTATCGGTAACGGTATCTCCTTTATCATCCTCGTCGGTATCATCGCACGTCTCCCCGAGGCTCTCTTCTATGAATTTGTAGCCCGCACACCCGGCAACGCCGAGACACAGGGCGGTCTTATCATGTTCATCGTTGAGTTGATCCTCCTCTTCGCTGTTACCGTAGGTGCAGTGCTGCTCGTACAGGGTACCCGCAAAGTTCCCGTACAGTATGCAAAGCGCATCGTAGGCAACCGCCAGTATGGAGGCGCACGCCAGTACATCCCCTTGAAGGTTAATGCCGCCGGTGTAATGCCCATCATCTTCGCCCAGGCTATCATGTTCATCCCCTTGACACTCGCCGGCTTCAACACCGGTGACGGTGGCCGCGGCTTCTTCTCAGCATTCACCGACATCAACGGCTTCTGGTACAACTTCGTTTACTTCATCATGATCGTAGCGTTCACATACTTCTATACCGCCATCACAGTGCGTCCCACCCAGATGGCCGAAGACATGAAACGCAACAACGGTTTCATCCCCGGCGTTAAACCCGGTAAGGCAACCGCTCAGTATCTTGATGCCATCATGTCGCGCATCACATTGCCCGGCTCGCTGTTCCTTGGCATCGTTGCCATCATGCCCGCCTTCGCCCGCATGCTCGGAATCAGCAACAACTTCGCTCAGTTCTTTGGCGGCACATCGCTCCTCATTATGGTAGGCGTAGTGCTCGACACCCTGCAGCAGATCGAGAGCCACCTTATGATGCACCACTACGATGGTTTGATGAAAGACGGAAAAATCAAAGGCCGTACAACCGGCAGCGCCTACTAATCATCAATCAGGCTTTTAAAACGCTTAGAAACTGAAATGATATATCTAAAGACACCCGAGGATATGCGTGGCATGCAAGTGGCATGCGACCTCGTAAGCCGAACACTGGGCGAAGTAGCCCGTTGGATAGCTCCAGGTGTCACCACCAACAAGCTCGACTCCATTGCTCGTGAATTTATTCACGACAATGGCGGTCGACCTGCTTGTTTAGGATATGGCGGTTTCCCTGCCACTCTCTGTATCGAAGTCAACGAGACAGTGGTGCACGGTTTCCCGTCAAATTATACCCTGCGTGATGGCGACATCATAGGTATTGACACCGTAACCGAGATTGGCGGATTCAATGGCGACTCATGCTACACATTCGCCGTCGGAGAGATTGACCCCGAAGTGCGTCGCCTGCTGGTGACAACCAAGGAGTCGCTCTATAAGGGAATCGAAGCTGCAAAGCCCGGAGCCCGCATCGGTGATATCGCCAACGCCGTGCAGACGTATTGCGAGAAACGCGGTTATACCGTTGTGCGCGAGATGTGCGGGCACGGAATCGGCCGCAAGATGCACGAAGACCCCGAAGTTCCCAACTACGGTCGCCGAGGTATCGGCCCCATGTTGAAAAACGGAATGTGTATCTGCATCGAGCCCATGATCAACATGGGAAGCCGCAACATCGTCATAGAACGTGACGGCTGGACATGCCGCACCAAGGACCGTAAACCATCGGCCCACTTCGAGCACACACTCGGTATCTATGACGACCAGACCCACATCCTCACCACCTTCGACTACATCAAGGAGGCCTTAGGTGACAGATTTATCTGAACCAATCAAGTTAAACAAGCGAATAAGATACTTTAAAAACCCGATATGGCTAAACAATCAGCAATTGAACAAGATGGCGTTATAGTGGAAGCACTCTCGAATGCAATGTTTCGCGTCGAGCTCGAGAACGGTCACGAAATCACCGCACATATCTCAGGCAAGATGCGCATGCACTACATCAAGATACTTCCCGGCGACAAAGTCCGCGTCGAGATGTCACCCTACGACCTCTCAAAGGGCCGAATCGCCTTCCGATACAAATAATCGCACAAGCTTTTTATTTACTCACGCACTATAAACCAACACTCGAAATGAAAGTAAGAGCATCAATCAAGAAGCGCACCGCCGACAGCAAGATCGTGCGTCGCAAGGGCCGTCTTTATGTTATCAACAAAAAGAACCCCAAGTATAAGACCCGTCAGGGATAATTGACAATCCCGTCACTCGGTCTTCTCTCGATCCACGCCCGCTGTATAGCTCCAGGAAATCCAAAACGATAAGCCTTTTCAAGCTACCGGGCACATAAACGACTGATTTAAAATTTTTTTGGAAGATTTTAGCCAGTCACACAAAAATTTTTCTTACCTTTGCACGAAAATTTTTTAAAAACATAGTCAAGAACATATGGCAGTTAGAATCGTGGGAGTTGACCTCCCCCAGAACAAAAGAGGTGAAATCGCCTTGACTTACATCTTCGGCATCGGTCGCAGCGCAGCCAAGAACATCTTGGACAAAGCTGAGATTGACCGTGATATCAAAGTAAAAGACTGGACCGACGCCCAGGCAGCCCGCGTGCGCGAAGTTATCGGCGCCGAGTACAAAGTAGAGGGTGACCTTCGCTCAGAAATCCAGCTCAACATCAAGCGTCTTATGGACATAGGCTGCTACCGTGGCGTGCGTCACCGTAACGGTCTCCCCGTACGCGGTCAGAGCACAAAGAACAATGCCCGCACACGCAAGGGCCGTAAGAAAACCGTTGCTAACAAGAAGAAAGCTACTAAATAATAAGAAGATATGGCAAAAAAGACAGTCGCAGCTAAGAAGAGAAACGTTAAAGTTGATGCCGCAGGCCAGCTTCACGTACACTCATCTTTCAACAACATTATTGTCTGCTTAGCTAACAGCGAGGGGCAAGTAATTTCATGGTCAAGCGCCGGCAAGATGGGCTTCCGTGGTTCTAAAAAGAACACTCCCTATGCCGCTCAGATGGCAGCGCAGGATTGCGCCAAGACAGCTTACGACCTGGGCCTCCGTAAGGTTAAAGCTTATGTGAAAGGACCCGGCAATGGCCGCGAGTCAGCAATACGTACCGTACATGGAGCCGGAATCGAGGTTACCGAGATCATCGACGTTACCCCGCTGCCCCACAACGGTTGTCGTCCTCCCAAACGTCGTCGCGTATAATACACGCACACCGATATCGACGTTTAGATAACTATAAACAAGATTACGCATTACATCTTTAACCAACCTTGAAGGGCGCATAAAGGCCTCTTGAATGTGAAATAAGACCATAACATTCACCTCCTCTATGGTCGCGGCTGCACTAAAAGAGAAACTATCCCCTTCACAACATTAGAACATACAATGGCAAGATATACAGGCCCTAAGACCAAGATCGCCCGCAAATTCGGCGAGCCTATCTTTGGCGAAGATAAAGTTCTCGCTCGCAGAAACTTCCCCCCCGGCCAGCATGGCGCCAACCGTCGTCGCAAGACATCAGAGTATGGCGTACAGCTGCGTGAGAAACAGAAAGCTAAATACACCTATGGCGTTTTCGAGCGTCAGTTCCGCAACCTCTTCGAGCAGGCTTCTTCAATGAAGGGTATCACCGGTGAGATCCTTCTCCAGCTTCTCGAGAGCCGTCTCGACAACGTAGTTTACCGCCTGGGCATCGCACCCACACGTGCAGCAGCACGTCAGCTCGTGCTTCATCGCCACATCACCGTTAACGGTCAGGTTGTAAACATTCCCTCATATCACGTTACTGCCGGTGAAGTTATCGGTGTTCGTGAGAAATCTAAGTCGCTCGAGGTTATCGCCGGTGCACTCGCCGGTTTCAACCACAGCAAGTATCCTTGGATCGAGTGGGACGAATCAACCAAGAGCGGCAAGCTCCTCCACGTGCCTGCCCGCGAGGATATCCCCGAGAACATCAAGGAACAGCTCATCGTCGAGTTGTACTCTAAGTAATAATTAATAACACCTCATAGATCCATGGCTATTTTAGCATTCCAAAAACCTGACAAAGTCCTAATGTTAGAAGCCGACAACTTCTACGGCAAGTTCGAGTTCAAGCCCTTGGAGCCCGGCTATGGTATCACTGTGGGCAACGCGCTCCGTCGCGTACTGCTCTCGTCGCTTGAAGGCTTCGCAATCTCGTCGATCAAGATCGACGGCGTGAACCACGAGTTTGATACCATCCCCGGCGTTATCGAAGATGTTACAAACATCATCCTTAACCTCAAGAAAGTTGATCTCAAGCAAGTCGTTGAAGAAACCGAGGCCGAGACAGCAACGATTTCAGTGTCGGGTCAGCAGGAGGTGTTCAAAGCCGGTGACATAGGCAAGGTTCTTACAGGATTTGAAGTCCTCAACCCCGACCTTGTTATCTGTCATTTGGATCCCAGCGCAAATTTCAACATTGAACTTACCATCAACAAGGGCCGCGGTTGGGTACCTGCCGACGAGAACCCCGTCAACAGCGACGACGTTCACACTCTGGCAATCGACTCTATCTACACCCCCATCAAGAACGTTAAGTACACTGTCGAGAATTTCCGCGTAGACCAGAAAACCGACTACGAAAAACTTATTATTGAAATAACCACCAATGGTTCGATCCTTCCTAAGGACGCCCTCAAGGAAGCTGCCAAGATATTGATTTATCACCTCATGCTCTTCAGCGACGAGAAGATCACACTCGAAACCGCCGAGACCGACGGCAACGAGGAATTCGACGAGGAAGTGCTTAAGATGCGTCAGCTTCTCAAGTCCAAGCTCGTCGACATGGACCTCTCGGTTCGTGCCCTCAACTGCTTGAAGAGCGCCGAAGTCGAGACACTTGGCGAACTGGTAGTTTTCAATAAGACCGATCTCCTCAAGTTCCGTAACTTCGGTAGAAAGTCGCTCACCGAGCTCGATGAGCTCCTGGCCAACTTGAACCTCTCGTTCGGAATGGATATTTCAAAGTATAAATTAGATAAAGAGTAATAACGATGAGACACAATAAAAAATTCAATCACCTCGGCCGCAAGAAAGCTCACCGCGACGCTCTCCTGGCCAACATGACCGTTTCGCTTATCAAGCACAAACGTATCTTCACTACACTGGCCAAGGCCAAGGCCCTGCGCGTGTATGCCGAGCCCCTCATTAATCGCTCTAAGGAAGACACTATGGCCAACCGTCGTCTCGTGTTCAGCTACCTGCAGAACAAAGAGGCCGTTACCGAGCTCTTCCGCGAGATTTCGCAGAAAATTGCCGAGCGTCCCGGTGGTTACACCCGCATCCTCAAGACTGGCAACCGCCTTGGTGACAACGCCAAGACCTGCTTCATCGAGCTTGTTGACTACAATGAGAACATGCTCAAGGAGAAGAAAGTAGCCAAGACACGTCGCACACGTCGTGGTGGCGCCAAGAAGGCAACCGAGGCTCCCGTAGCCGAGGCACCTGCAACCGAAGCTCCCGCAGCAGAGTAATACCGAGGCACCCCCCCCGAGGTAATACGATAGAATCAAAAACTCTGACACAGAATAAGCCGCCAAAGGCATTCTATGTCAGAGTTTTTTTGTATTTTTACCAATCAAACAGAACAAGAACCTTTTGATATGGCCGAATTCACATTATACTGTCTTGCCGTAGCCCTGAATATAGTAGGCATCGTAGGATGCTTCATACCCATGCTCCCCGGCCCGCCGATATCATTCCTCGGACTGCTCATCATCTACTGGCAGGCCGACGACCAGATAAGCGGTTGGGCACTCTCTATATACGGCTTCATTACCATTGTTACCGTAATACTTGATTACATCATACCGTCGCTCGGCGTAAAGTATTTCGGAGGTACCAAATACGGCAAGTGGGGCAGTTTCATCGGAACGATAATAGGCCTGTCATATTTCCCCACAGGACTGCTTCTCGGCCCCTTCCTCGGCGCCTTTATAGGCGAACTGATAGGACGCCAGTCGAAGCGTGACGCACTTAAATCGGGCTTCGGCAGCCTGCTTGGCTTTGTATTCGGAGTATTGATGAAATTCATAGTCTGCATCTACTTCCTCTGCATCACCATAGCATCAGTGTGGAACGTCGCCTTCTCCTGACACGGCACAAAACGAATCATCGTAGCGTCGGGAGGCTCCGGCAACTGATCGGGCGAAGTCACCTTGCAACTGTGCTTACGCTTAGCCATCCACACAGCCCTCACCACCACATGATACTGCGGAGTCGTATAGGCAGTATCGGCATAAATCACCGGAAACTCAGTAATCAGCCGCTCCGGATAATCAGCACGCGCTTTCACCGAGTCCGCCGGCACCGAATCACACGGCTCCCCCGCCCACACCGCCACCGCAGCACCCACCACAGCGACGTACGTTAATATTAATCGTTTTGTATTCATACCAATCCAACAATCCCGACTTATTCAAGGTTCATGGTCTGAAATAATTATTGGGGCGACACGGTTTTGCTGAAATTGGATGTCTTAAAATTTGTGAATTCCGAGTTTTTGGTTTATCTTGCGCACGGTTTATTATTTATCTCATTGTCAGTGCTCATGATTAAAATCTCCTTGCTGCGTTCCCTTGCGAGTATGGTTATAATTGCCATCTCAATTTCTGCTGCAGCGCAAGTCAGTAGCAATGATGGCTCGATATGGCGAGTTCCACGTACAGGTGGTGAATGTATAACCGAGCCATCACCCGAACCTACCGCGATGCGTCGTTATGAGGATTTTCCCGTGAGTTATTCTACCGGTACTGCCGACATATCGATTCCACTGATGGATCTTAAGAGCGGGCAGATTAATATATCATTAGGGTTAAGTTATCATACCGGTGGAATAAAGAGGCAAGATATTTCTACATATATTGGATTGGGGTGGACGCTTAACGGTCTTGGCTCGGTGTCGCGGCAAATTCATGGTTTCCCCGATGAGTGGGTGGGAGATTATTATTACCCTGTAAAACATGATGTGAGGGAGTATTGTGCCAATATAGATTATCTCATTTCTATCATTGAGGCTAAAACCGATTCAGAACGAGATATTTATCATTATAATTTTCCCGGTTACTCTGGCAGTTTTATTATAGTTGATAATAATATTATAGCCTTGCCAAAGACTGATGTTGTCATAACCCGGGAGGAGTCGGCCGCCAACAGCAGTGCTACAGATGCGTTTATAATAGCTACCCCCGACGGGTCAAAGTACCGTTTTGCTGCAAAAGAATACGTTGATTTCCGTACCAATGATTCCCCACGCTCGCTCCCTGAATACAAACGAGATTATACTGATGCTGTAACGTCGTGGCTATTGACAAAAATCACCGGTCCCGACAATGTTGACGAGGCAACTATAACCTATAGGGAATGTGGAGGTTGGACCCGCTATAATCACCAGAAATTAAGTAGCGACAGTTTTTCTCACTACTATTTTGTTAACGCGTTAGGAGATGGGGATTATAACAATTTGTACCAGTGGTCGCAAACGACAGCTACGGGAGTGAGTTCGACTAAATTTTACAATCAATTGGTTCCGGCGGCAATAAGAACAAGAAGTGGTACAATAGGATTCTCATCTTCCTTAGTCTCATCTGCATTACCCTCTTTATACTCTATCAGTAAGATAACGCAGCGCGACAACAACGGTAATTTTATTAAAGTCATCAATTTTGACCATGGCTTATTCAAGGATAGACGTTATAGGCTTGATGGAATAAGCGTTGAAAGCGATAATACTATAATTGATAGTTACAGGTTTGAATATAACGATATTACGGATAATGACGGCTATGACATATTTGGTTATCCCAATGGTCGTTCAAGCGCATACGGTACGCATAGCATAATCGACAACAACTTTTCGCTGTCAATGAATCGTGAACCAAGTACATATTTTATTCAATCGGGATCACTAAAAAGCATTTCAGATATAAATGGTACACATACAAAAATTGAGTATGAGCCATCAGTAATCGATTTTGGTAAACCTCGCAATCAATACCAAGTCATTCATGGTCCTACAACTATTGGCATCAGGATAAAGAGCATAACCACGATAGACAGTCTCTCAAAACGTGTTCGTATGCGTAGCTTCTTATACGAGCAACCGGAATGTAACATAAATCTGTCAACCTATAATTTCGGTGATTTTCTGTCCTATAACGGTACACATGCGGTGGTTGATGTGTATGGTCATTACGCATACTACATTGGAATATGCCATACTTCATCACTCAATGCCTATGGTGTACCGCTTGAAAATTCAAGAATATATTATGGGCGCGTAACAGAGATGGTGTCCGGTTCAAGTCTTTATAGGGGTATAAAGACAGTTTACGAGTATGATTTATCTCATGTACCATTGAAACTGTTTGCCGGCTGTTACTCATCGCCGCCATACGAGACCCCGACTTTTGGACCAAACCAGGACGATGGGCGCTTTCTCGGAATTTTCTCAAATGCCAATATTGGTTACAATGAGCGTCGTATGTTATCATACTATTCGCCTTGTGGTTATATTGAGGAGAATTTTGGAGCCGGTCCGTTATTGACCTCTAAAACAGAGTATGAAATGAAAAATCAAGATTACGTGCCTATACGGGTCGAACGTAGCTATTACTCGATACATGATAAAGAGCGACATCAGGTAGGTGTACATAGTGAAAGCCGTATGTTCAAATACAGGGGTTATGCTGGTTCTGATTATTTGTTGAATATTAAGGATTTATCGGATATTGCCTATTTTAATATTCATGTTACGGCATCGCGTTCAGTATGTGATTCGACAGTGGTCATAGACTATTTTCCATCCAATGACTCGATACTCAGCCGAAAAATCAAGACTCAATATATCAATACCCTCGGTGAACTACCAAGAGCGTTTGATTTTAGTTTCAGCTGCCACCCGATGGTAGCAGGTAATACCTCTTTTTACCCATACGGAACCATAACCAGCTGTGGCGATGAATCAATATCGTACTATCGAGTTCTTTCGGAATACGCCGGTGGAATGTCCCATTACGTGGCAAGAGGATTGAAGCGGTTGCCGGTAACCGAAAAATGGTTATTTACGACTCACGAGGGTAAAGATTCGATTTCACGTAATTATTCATATAGCACGTTTAATTCCAATAATGGGACATTTGTTCGGCCACGGGTGGTTTCAGTTTCAACGTTCGAAACTGCTGATACTCATACTGAGGCTATCATTTCAAAGCAAATATATAGTTCCTATGATAGTTTGGGGCGTATCACTGAGATGACAGATACGCAGGGACGTCATATCAAGGCCAAGTGGATGGATAACCATGATCTGCTCTCTGAAATGTCGCTGCCCGATGTGGGGCTCACGACGACCTATACCCACCGGCCGCTTGTGGGTTGCACTTCAATCACTTCGCCATCGGGGCGCAAGCGCAGTTTCTCCTACACCGCCGGGCGTCTCACCGAGGAGCGCAACACGGCCGGAGACCTCGTGGCCTCATACGCTTATCAGCTGTACGGCGATGGTTCGGCTTCGGCTGCCGACCGTGTCAACCGTTTCTCGACCACTCTGCACGACTCCTCGGGCTCGGCTACCGATGTCACCTACTACGACGGCTTCGGAATGCCCATTTGGTATTTCTCTAAAGTGGCAGGGGATAATATAGTTTGTATTTTTACCGAATACGATGAGTTCGATCGTCCCATCAGAAAATACCTTCCATTGCCAGTTGAAGATTATGCAGCTATAGAGAATTATTTTTTGGCAGAATATAATCTGTACCAAACAGCACGCCCATGTACTGAATTTTCATATCGCAATATTAAATCGGATAAACCGTTGCAGATAATTCGTGAGGGTGAGTATATGCGGGGTCACCCCGAGCAGTACGAGTATCTTTGTAATAACACCACCGATGCCATGCTGCGCTGCTGCCGCTATTGCCTCGGTGCCTCGGCCGGCAGCGAGGCAATAACTCTCGAGGGCGACTATCCTGCCGGAGCCCTCGACGTCACCCGCGTCACCGACCCCGACGGCTGCATCCTGCTGACGTTCACCGACTGGCGTGGCCTCACGATGCTTGAGCGCCGCGTGGTGTCGGATAATCTCTTTGCCGACACCTACTACCTGTACGACATCCTTGGCAACGTCCGCGTAATCCTCCAGCCCGAGGGCTCATCCCAAATGACTTCCACGACAAAGACCTGGACGCCGGCCGATGACGTCATCGACCAATACGCCTTCATCAACCGCTACGACCGCCGCGGCAACTGCGTCTACGCCAAAGTCCCCGGCGCCGGCCCCGTCGAAATGCGCTACGACCCCCTCGGCCGCCTCGCAATGCGTCGAACCCCTCAAATGCTTGAAATTGGCGAATTTGAAAGCTTCTTTTACGATCCCTCCGGTCGGCTTGTGATGAGCGGCTTGTCTAAAGACAGTTCATTGTGTAATTGCAATGACGGAGATGATTCGTTTGAATATGATCCCGACATATATGAATGTATCGATCTTGATGATGTGTGGGATAATGTTCCACTCATGACAGTCTCGTTTCAGAGCACAGACATGGGTGACGAAATGTCGTATAATGTGAGCAAGCAATATGTATTTGAAGATATGCGTGCCGCACGGCTGATGAATCAGACGCATGTGCGCACCCAGAACTTCTATGACACCTATGACTTCATCGACTGTTACGGATACAGAATCTCAGAACTCGTTCCCGACTCGGTTTCATTGAACAGCAATTACAGTGCCGGAATGCTTACCGGAACGATGTCACACGTTTATGGAAGTTCGCGGCAATTGTTTACCGTTTTCAATTATGATGTCGAGGGTAATGCCATTGATACATTTTCAAATACCGTCATATCAGGGACCGACTCTTATATATCGAATACATACAGCCGTCAGGGCCGGTTGTTATCATCAACCGAGCGCACCGGCGATTATGAACTCGTTACACGCAATAGTCTCGATGCGGCAGGCAATCTGATATGCAGCGAGATTACGGCCCAAATAGACGGAATTACCAAGAAAACGAAATCATCCTATACCTATGATGATTTTGGCCGGGTGTCAGGTGTTTCTGTAGGCCTTAACTCACCATTACTAATATCTTACGACTATAATTTGCGAGGACAAACTACAGGCATAACCACGCCAATATTCAAGCAGGTCCTGAAATATGAAGATGGCACCTCACCATGCTACAACGGCAATATATCTGAAATGTCGGTAGCCTATAACAGTCAGTCACCTATAAAGCGAACCTATACTTACGATCGCTTAAACCGCCTTACGGCTCAGACCTCGACCGACGGTTATAACACCGCCTACAGCTATAATCTCAATTCGAGCCCACTGACAGTCATACGCTACGGAATGACATCCGACGGAACTGTCGGGCCGGTCGACGATATCACGTTCACATATAAAGGCAACCAGCTTGTACAGGCTCATGATGACGCAGGCTGGTCGGTAGCCGAACAGTCGCTTGACTACATAATCATCGACCCCGATGAACATACAGCAAGCTACGCCTACGACAGTTCAGGCCGACGTATAAAAGACATGTCCCAACAGATAACCACCACCGGATATCATGAGAACGATCGACCATCGTCGGTAACGACAGCATCGGGCGCCGGGCTTGTCTACGAGTATGATGCCGCCGGTATCAAGCATTCGGTAAAACAGAAAGGCGGCAGATACACTATATCGACAAGCGAGAAACGTCATGTCTATGCCGGCTCATTCGAGATAGACCATACAGTAACGCAGGGAAGATTCCCAGGAACAGGAACCGCAATCAGCAAACTGTCACGAGTCAATCTACCCTGGGGCTACCTTGACGCCAACGGCAAAGAATACCGCTACATTACCGATTATCAGGGAAACATCCGCGCAGTAGTAGACAGCGCAGGCACAGCTGTGCAGACAACCGACTACTACCCCTACGGCCTCCCCATGGCAACCTCAACTGGCGCAGCGGTCAACTCATACAAGTTTAGCGGGAAAGAACTTGAGACAAGCAACGGCCTTACCCAGTACGACTTCGAAGCCCGCCTCTACGCCCCCGCAGCCCCACTGTTCAACCGCCCCGACGACCTCGCCGGCAAGTACCCTCACCTCAACCCCTACCTCTACTGCGCCGCCAACCCCCTGCGCTACATCGACCCGACAGGAGAGGTCTGGGTTGAGCGGTATTTTGATGGAGTTCGAGAAATCTTCTATGATAGAAATGTCGTAACTCATGAAGATCTTGTATTAAGAGATTATTATTCCAATGGTAAGTTTAGTGGAGTAAGGCTACTTGAGGATGGCGAAACCATTAATTTGGGCGGCCGGAGCTATACATTCGTCAACGATTCGGAACATAATAAGTATGGAAGTGTTGTTAGTAACAATCAGTTATTACCCAACAACCAGATAATTCAAGGTGCTGATTTTGACATTTTCGGAACGAGTGATGACTCCTGTGATGCAGCCTCACTGCATAATAATCTCATGGGCACAAGCTACACCGGGCCAATAAATCCATACACATATGAAGGTGAAGATTACCCGTCATACCAGTATATGCCAAGGAATTTGAGTGAGTATGGTTCAATAAGCCATGATAAAGCTTATGACAGACATGGAGCAAAAGGATTTATCGGAGCCTTATTTAATTGTGATTCAGGTATTATATCTGCCGATGCGGAATTGGCAAGATACAATCTTCATAATGTGGTAAACAATCAGTCTAAAGCTGATAGATATAGATCGCAAATTACGGCTGTCTCATTTATTAATTTGGCGGTGTTAAAATTTATTTTACGAACACATACGTTGGTAAATCCGGCACATATTTTTTAAATTTCAATTAACTCAGTATGGAAATTTTAAAATCATTTTTACAAGGGTTTAGTATGAGAACCTTGATGTGGGTTGGCCTTGGTATCATGTCATTGATATCTCTGATCGCTATTGACGGATACTTGGAATTGAATTTTATTGATGAATGTCTGTCACCTAAGTATGAATACAAATTTAAATCAGGGCACTCATTTATATATGATAGTTATCAAGACTTAAAAGAACGTAACCCGGAATTGAAATGTAGAGAACAAAAGTACCAAGATGGTAATAGTAAATGTTTTGCTAGACTTAATTTAGATGGGAAGGAATATATCGTAGAATTTTACATAGGAAAGCACGATATAACTATACATATGATTTATACGACAGAACTTAGGCCTTGGGTCAATATCAGATTCAGTGAGTTGAGATTTTGGGAAAGATGGGCTATATGTAGAACCTTTAAACAGGAAGTTATTGATGAGTTGAGAAAAACCGTAAAATAACATTGCTATCGATTTATAGCTTATTATCTTATAATTACTTACTTTAATACCTATCGTTGAATTTAGGTGCGCTATTATAGTATGAAGCATGGAATCAAGCATTTCGGAAACCTGCCTCGTTTTTGGAAATAACAAATTTTTAAACTATGAAGATATCCAAAACTACATTGTTCGCAATCATATTCATTTCAATAGTTATAAGTTCCTGTGAACCTTATATTCATAAATTTTTTTTGACAGAAGATGAACTTGATTGGCTGAGAGTATATAATAAAAATGATACTATTATCTTCATTGAAGACGTAAATAGCAATCTTGACACGCTGATAATCAAAGATTGTTTGATAAAGAACCCTAAGAATCATAATCCATTTGATTGGGAGGACAAAAGTTTAATAGCCATGATTCTGGAAACAAGTAACGAAATATGCGGTTGGGGACATATTGAATATGACTTAATTCACAACCATAAAATTTACAGAGGCGCAATACGTCTAGTAAAACAAAATAATAAAAGTTATGCCGATTATAGTATAAGTATTCGTAATGGTATTAGATGGTATAATCAAATAACAACTGCCAAGCAAGGTCTATTTTATATCACTGTACCTGACCGATTATACCTAAACAGCGATTCAAATAAAGTTGTAAGCAATCTGTTATGGGACGATATAAAAGAGCTGACATGGGATAAACATACCGGCCTTGAATCATATTCGTTCGGAGATTCGATTTACTATCGATTTTACAAACGCATTCCTGCCAAACAAGACAATTCTGAACAATGATCAACTTCACAAAAAATGAAATAAACAATCAAGTCAATATCCGTGCGGTAGTCGATGTCTACGGCAAACCAATATGTTGAAAAACAGGGCAAAACATTTGTTGATCGATGCAGGGCGCGGGCCGCAATATTTGTATTCTCCCATATTATACATTTTAAGAATAACGTAGTAAAAAAATATAAATGATATGACGATGTCGGTAGTAAAAGAAATAAGCCGGAATTGTTGTCGATTTGTACGACGTAATTATGTAAGCCTATTGGTTGCTTTTTCAGTTATTGAATTCGCTTTGGGTATTTTGGGTATATCGTTTAGCCTTGATACAGAGGCGTTTTGCGGTATAAGTTATGATTTGCCTTGTGATAGGACATATTTTGCACGTGCGACACTTGATTATGTAGAATCACGAGATACAACTATTTATAGAGACTTTCATTGGCGTAGCAATAATCGATATTGGTTTGTACATTTACGAAAGAATACAACCGATGCCCCCGAGTATGCACAAGAACCGCTATATATAGCATTACCTTATGAAAAATCTGATACGCTTATATACAAAATGTCCTTTACTACGGGAAACAGTTTGTCTTTAAAATCATTAAATTCAGATACTCCTGTATTTAATCTTGTTATACGTTCTATCAATGGACATGATGTCAGGGATATCCCATTATTAAAAAGATATCTGTATAAGAGACATTTTGACCGACAATTTTTATCTAAATTACAACTATGCGATGAAGTTACGGATACTCCGTCCTTATTGCAGGGACTTTTTATTAATACGCCTATTTCCTGTTTTCGTCACTTTTTTGTTCTGAAAAATTTAATTGCAGATTATCAG
>CANDNO010000037.1 GCA_947386115.1 uncultured Muribaculaceae bacterium | reverse complement strand
GCAAAGGAACGTAACGGAATACAATACTTTCACAAAAAGCACCGTTGGGAAAGCGATCATAATCAGTTTCTGAATAATAGCTTCGCTCCACGACCCGTGGCTGATATACACCTCCAACGTATTCATAGGAAGTCTTTTTAGTCAACAGCGGTGTGGCGCCAATATGTTCCTCGTAGTAGCCATTAGTAGGTAGCAGCTGAAGATTTCGTTTCATGCCGGCGCCAAATGGAGTATCCTGAAAGCAACCGAGACCCGTAGGACGCATATTAGTGTGAGGCCCAAGACACTCAGCTCCGGTATCTTTCCCGGTTAGTACTTTTCGAAACCACAGTTTTGATAAATCATACTCGTATTCAGTTCTTATAGGGTGTGAAATATCAGAGCCGGAAAGTTCTTCCACAACTTTACCGTAGTATATACGTGAACTTTCAACAGGAAAACCACGAGTCTTAGCAGATGCCGTATAAGAAATTCCTAAAAACCAGTCGTGTGCAATATAGGGAACTTCTCGATAGACACATGTCCCTGACTGAGCTACAAAATCCTTGTATGAGAGCAAGTGTAAGGCAATGTTACATTGTGGGTTGGAATATGAGAAAGAACGGGTGCGGACACGACCGGTCAATTCACACTGTGTCGTCACACAGCGCAGTCGCATACCTATCTGTACGTTACCTGATAATATGGAATAGCCTTCATGTCCATCGACATTAATTATGGAGGGCTCATATTCCAGAGTGGTTGTGACACCGGAAATATCGGTTATCGATTTCAATGCAGCACTTGAGACATAATATGAATTTGATCGACGGTTGTTTCTGATATTGCCCGAATAATCAATCAGACTCATATTGTAATAAAGCGATTCGCCATTGACATAACCGAACATGTCATAAGTAAAACCACCGGCAGCACGATAATAAGAGAAATCATACTTGTCGACAACGGTTTCGTCGCATGTCATTGTAACGGATGAAAGGCGCTGACGACCGTCTTCATGTGTCGAGGTATTGTCGAAGCTTACAGCTTTCGTAACGTTACCCTCGGCATCCTTCAGTGTAATAGCGCTGATATAGTCACGTGGAGCATATCCGGAGACATTCAGACCTCGACCCACAGAAAAATCAATCGTCCCCGAACGGCTTGAGATCTTTAATGGCAACCGCTGATCCCTGAACGTGGTTTGATTGACTCCGGACGGGTTTATGGGGGCTTCTTTATAATCATATTGATGCTGGAAAACAGGATCTACATATGCGTAAGAAAAAACGTCGCTCGTTGTTATAATATCATTTGACCGAATCCATTTATTTATAGGCGTATATGTTATAAATATATCATCGTCACCTTGCGGAGCTGTAATCAGTGACAGATTCCAAGACGAGATGGCCTCATAGCTCTTGTTTATAAAATATGACGGCTGTGCCGGCTCCGATTGATATTGAAATGAAATATGCTCCTTGACATCAAAGCGGTATTTTATACCGTCGGGCGTAGTGAAGGTAAACGCCTCAGTAGCATCAGGATCAGCCGCATAAGGTGTACGCTCTATTATCAGATCTGTTTGAGGAAGCTGCTTTATTTGCCCGTCAATAATCATAAACGTCCCTGAATATCCAGGGAAAGTGTAGCTATAACGGTCGTATTCAGACTCAATACTATCTGTAAGCACCTGATGATAGTAATGCCAATCCTCACTGCCGTAACTAAGTTCAAACCTGACCTTTGCGCTACCGCTACCTTTCCACTCGTCGGGGAAGCCGTTGATCTGTCGGGAGACCTGGCCCAGGCCGGTGAGCGACCATCCCAGACCCACGCCCGTGGAGATATCGTTGCGCTTGATGCCGCCCGTGTGGTAGCGCAGGCCCAGCGACACGCCTATGCTACCGCCCGGCAGCTCCAGCAGCGGAATCGATATATCGGCCGTCCCCGTAGCATAGCTCACCGGAAAATCCTGATATCGGCGCATCGCCGTAGCCTCGGGCGACGGCTCCGTAATCGACTCCCCTCCCACACGCGGCACATCCCACACCCCGCCATCCTGAGCATGCAACCCCGAGCCGCAACAGACAGCGACAAGCAGCAACAGACACCGGACGAACGAGAGAGTCAAACGCATACAAAGCTGAGTTTAAATAGATTCACTGTCGCAAGTTAAGCATTATTCTCAAATCTACAAAATCTTTTTGCCGGTGGGGTACGGTCTAAACTTGGTTTAATATGTGTATGAGAATAATATTAATGTGGGAAAGGCAGGAGTGGGGTCCTGCCTTGGAGTGCGGTTTGGCCTCACGGGTTGGCGCACTATCAAACATTATACACAGTGTCGTTGCTTATTGTCCTGAAAAGGCGCTGTCGTGGAGTTTGCCGTAGGAGCGCATGTATTTGCGCAGTCCCGATACCATCTCGCGGGTCTCTTGGAGGAGGTTGATGTAGACGTAGACGACGGCGAGCGAAGCGGGGTCGGTCTCGTGCAGGCATGAGTGGCGGCGATGGTACATCTCGGAGAGCTCGCTCTTGATGTCGTCGCAGTGGCGCCGCAGGGTGGGGATAGCTTCGATGCTGTCGCTGTTCATCATCTCGATGGTGTCGTTGAAGAGTATCTCGACGCGGGTGCGTATGAGGGCAAACTCGTCGGCAAACTGTTGTGGCAGCGGGCGGAAGTTGTTGTCGACATGTTCTTTGCACACCTCGGTGATGCGGCGCAGGTTGTACAGTATTGACATGCAGCAGTTGTTGCTGAGGTAGAACCAGGTGCTTTTCTCGATGGCCATCGTGCGGTCGACGCGGTGGAGGCAGAGTGTCTCGCGCCGGCGTGCGTTCTTGAGCATGCTCTTCTGGCGCTGGAGGCTTGATGCGGCTTTGCCAAGCTGTCGCTGGTTCTCGGTCATGAAGCCTGTGGTTATGCTGCTGAAGGAGTCGCGGGCGTAGACCATGAACGCGGCCTGCTGCTCGGTGATGTAGCGGCGCAGGAGTTTCCATGATTCTTCCTTGTCGTTGCATGACAGGATGGTGCGGAACAGGGTGTCGCCGTTGTCGTCGTTCTGGCGTGCTTTGAAGCGGCGGTTGCTGTGGATGATAAATATGACGGTGAGGATGGCAAGGGCTATCATTACCCAGTGGCCGCCGTAGTGCATCATGAGCACGATGATGCCTGCGCCTATGAATGCTATGCCGGCTGTGAGGAACCAGCCTCCTATCACGGATATCACGCCTGTGATGCGGAACACGGCGCTTTCGCGTCCCCAGGCGCGGTCGGCCAGCGATGTTCCCATGGCTACCATGAAGGTGACGAATGTCGTTGACAGGGGGAGTTTGAGCGATGTGCCTATGGCGATGAGTGCGCCGGCCAGGACGAGATTTACCGACCCGCGTATGAGGTCGAATGCGGCGCCATTCTCCATGATGGTTTCGTCGATGTTGAATCGGCGGTTGAACCATCGGCGTGTGGGCTCGGGGGTGATGCGTCGTACCCATTCGAGCAGCGAGAGTGCCCAGCGCATGAGGCTGCGGGCTATGCGCGACGAGCCGAACATCTCGTCGCCTTCCTGCTGCGAGCCGAGGCCTACCTCGGTTTTGGAGACATTCTGGGTTTTCTTGGATGTGGCCAGTGATATGACCATTATGACGCCGGCGCCTATGAGGAAGTAGATAGGTGTGTCGGACGGGCCGTTGAGCGAGTCCATCAGGAAGCCGTGGGCGTCGCCGCCGCCGTTGGCGGTATAGTCGCGGAATGATTCAAGGCCGGTGAGCGGCACGCCTATGAAGTTGACAAGGTCGTTGCCGGCAAAGGCCATGGCCAGCGAGAATGTGCCTAAAAGCACGATTACTTTAAGCACGTTTACGCCGAGGGCGTGGAGCAGTTGCATTATCACGGTGCACACGGCGAGGCTGCCTAAGATAATCAACGAGGTGTTGTCGTTGATCCAAGCCTTGACCTCGGGGGTCATGAACGTGAGGTCTTTGGCTCCCTTGATGAGAAGAAAATAGATGATCGCTGTAGCGCAGATGCCGCCGAAGATTCCTATTTTCCACTTTAAATTGCTGCGGTAGTTGAATGAGAATATGAGTCGGGATATAAACTGGACAATCATACCGAATACGAACGCGATCGCTACCGACAGGAATATGCCTATCGACACTGACAACACTTTCTCGGTGTTGATGAGTTCACTCAGGCCCATGTCGAAGCCGCCCGCCATTTTAATGAGCGCGACAACGAATGTGGCGCCGAGGAGCTCGAATACCCTTGACACGGTGGTGGATGTGGGCATTCCCAGGGTATTGAACATGTCGAGCAGGATTACATCGGCGACCATCACGGCCATGAAGATGCAGGTGAGATCATAGAATGAAAAATGCTCGGGCTGGAATATGCCGTGGCGGGCAATGTCCATCATTCCGTTGCTCATCGATGCTCCGATGAACACGCCTATCGATGCCACGATAAGGATGCGACGGAAGGGTGCGGCTTTTGAGCCGATTGCCGAATTCAAAAAATTTACAGCGTCGTTGCTCACACCTACCATCAAGTCGAAGATGGCGAGGAGAAAGAGAAAAACGACAAGACATAAAAATATTAAATCCATTGATTATGAGGTTGTTGTTTGCTTTACTGTGTGGCAGTATCCACTGCCTTTTTTATATAATGCAAAATAACCTCCAAAAGGTTTCAAAAATATTGCAAAAACTTTAGAAACTGTTTAAATTTTTGATGGGCATAAAAAACGAAATCCAACGACTTATCGCAAGCCATTGGATCTCTAACCTATGATTCACTTATTATTATCTTATCTTTTTTTATCGTATCGGTTTGTACTCCACGAATGCTTCCATGGCTTCGTAGCTTGCGAGTCCAAGCTCCTCGTAGAGCTGTGCGGTGGCGCGGTTGCGCTCCTCGGCGCGCTGCCAGAAGAGGCGGTCGTCATCGCCAAGGAAGGGGGCGTTTTCCATCTGCGACTGGTGCTTGAGGATGGAGTTGCGTTTGAAGCGCAGCTCCTCGGGGCTGATGGGTACGGCCATCTCGATGTGGTCGATTTCCCACTCGGCCCATGCACCACGGTACATCCACACGCGGCACTCCTGCATCCAGGGCTTGTCGAGCAGCTCGTCGATGGCGGCAAGAACGGCGTCGGTGCACACGCGGTGTGTGCCGTGCGGGTCGGCCAGGTCGCCGGCTACAAATATCTGGTGAGGTTTAACGTCCTCGATGAGTTTCTTTACGATGTTAACGTCGCGCTCCGAGAGGTCGCCTTTCTTGATCGTGCCGGTCTCGTAGAACGGGAGGCGGAGGAAGTGGATATGGTCGGGCTTGACGCCGATGAAGTTGCAGGCGATTGTAGCCTCGGCCTGACGTATCATGGTCTTGATCTCGCGTATCTCGGGGAGGTCGGTCTCGCCCGATTTCTTGTTGGCGACGAAGTTGGCCAACTCGTGGCTCAGGCGGCGGTATCCCTCGGTGTCGAATCCAAACTCGGGAGCGATCTTGTCGAACATCATGAAGTAGCGCATCATGTCCTCGTCGCCCACGGCTATGTTGCCCGAGGTCTCGTAGGCCACGTGCACGTCATGGTGCTGGTCAACAAGGCGCTTCAGCGTACCTCCCATCGATATTACGTCATCGTCGGGGTGGGGGCTGAATACGATCACGCGCTTGGGATAGGGGGTGGCGCGCTCGGGGCGGTATGTATCGTCGGCGTTGGGTTTTCCGCCGGGCCAGCCTGTGATAGTGTGCTGCAACTCGTTGAAAACCTTTATGTTCACATTGTAGGCCGATCCGTAGAGTGCTACGAGCTCGCCAAGGCCGTTGTCTTTATAGTCCTTGTCGGTGAGCTTGAGGATGGGCTTGTTGATGGTCTGGCTAAGCCAAACGATGGCGCGGCGTATGAGCTTGTCGGTCCAGTCGCATGAGGTCACCTTCCACGGTTTGCTCAGGCGTGTGAGCGAATCGGCGGCCGAGAGGTCGAGAGCGATGCGGGCGTGATTGTGGAGCTGCAGGAACGATGCTGGAACGGCGTCGGTCACCGGGCCTTCGATGGCAGCGGCTACTACTTTCGAACGGTTCTCGCCCCATGCCATGCTCATCACGCGGCTCGATTTCATGATGTCGCCGATGCCAAGTGTTATGGCCGATGTGGGGAAATCCTCAACGCCATAGTCCTTGCTTAACGACTGGCGCACTTCGCCGCTGAGCAGTACAAGGCGGCATGTGCTTGTAGACAGCGATCCCGGCTCGTTGAAGCCTAATGATCCCATCGGGCCAATCTCACACACGGTGAGGTCAAGACCACCGGCGGCCTCGATCTTGGCGTTGTACTCGCGGCAGTACTGGTACATGTCGTCTTTTGTGACTGCCGGGTTGAAGGTGTGTATATTCTCGGGTTTAATATTTACGTGATCCAGGAACACCTGTTTAAGGCGCTCGAAAGTGCTGGGACCGTCGGTGCGCAACGGGAAAAACTCGTTGAGGTTGAACACAACAACATCCTCAAACGATACTTTGCCCTGCTTATACATTTCGATAAGCGCGGCATAAACAGAGTGGGTAGAACGCCCGGCGCCAAGTGCGATGACACACTTGCCGTGATCGGCCACGCTCTTTTCGATACGCTCTATGATGTGGCGTGCGAGATATTCGCTACCCTGAACCGGCGTCTCGAAGATGCGGGTGTAAGTCTTTTCCTCTCGGCTTAAGGCTGCAATCTCTAACTCACCTACCGGAGCGTAATACTTGCTGGGAATATGTTCCAGCTTGATTTGTGAACTTAAATTAGTTTTCATTGGTTTTTACGATTCAACGATGCAAAATTATAAAAAACCGCTGATATTAAATAAAAAAAACAGTAAAATTTGCGGCAACTTAATAAATTTCGTTCAAAACTAAGCTCGATTGTGTTTTGTAACCAAATTTTTAAACACTCGAGCCTCGCGCATGTACTTATTTATATAAGAAAATATGTCTTGATGTTTTGCGTCCTTAGAGACTCCAGCACGGTAAAAGTAAATTTATTTGCTTTTGCGGGTTACTTATTTGTATCTTTGCACATCCTTAATCTATTATGCGGAGTCGGTAATGTCTGATCAGAAAGTTAGATTTAAAAAAATATTCGACGATAACTATCGCCGACTGCTTTTTCACGCCTTGAGGTTTGTGCAGAATGATGAGGATGCCGAGGATATTGTCGCTGATGTGTTTGCCGATCTGTGGCACCGTATGGATTCGCTCGATCTTGAAGTGGGTGGTATCGTTGCGTATCTTTATCGCGCGGTGTCTTCAAGGGCGCTTAATGTGCTGAGGCATCGCAATGTGGCGGCTGTGAGAATCGAGACGCTGGAGGCTATCAATGACCGGTGTATCGAGTTTGTCGACAGCCACAACATGGAGGATGATGTCTTTTCGAGCGATATAAGAGAGGGATTGACGCGTGCCATGAGGGAGCTCCCCGACAAGTGTCGGGAGGTTTTCATCCTGAGCTACGTGAATGGATTGAAGAGCAAGGAGATTGCCGATGCTATGGATATCTCCGTTCGCACTGTCGAGGCTCATATCTACAAGGCGCTGCGACTGTTGAGGGAAAAGCTGAAGTATCTGACGATGTCGTTGCTTGCGCTTTTTCTGACGGGGTTGTAAGTAGTAATGGGTTTATGCGTGTTTTAACTATTTAGATGACTATTTATGGGACAAATTTCCGAGGATATATTGATTAGGTTCGTTAATAATACGTGCACCGACGACGAACTGCTGGCTGTCAAGGAGTGGCTTGACGAGTCGGACGAGAATGTCGTGAAGTTGCTTGAACTCGAGCGCATGTCGGCGCTCGCGTCGACTTTGCGTGACGACTCGGAGACCCGCCGTCGTATACGCGACAAGATTCAGTTGCGCATTGACAATGCCGGGACCATCAATCGTTACCGCGCGCGCCGTCTCATCATGAGGTGGACGGCATCGGTGGCGGCTACGGTTGCCATATTGTTTACCGCGGGATACTTCGTTCTGCGCGAGCCTCAGGTCAAGATGATACGTGTGGCTGCATTGAGCGAGAGCCGCTGTGTGACGCTGCCCGACAGCTCGCTGGTTTATCTCAACGTTAATTCGGAACTAAGATATCCGGCTCAGTTTGCCAAGGACACGCGTCGTGTGGAACTCAACGGCGAGGGTTACTTCGAGGTGAGGAGCAACCGCAGCAAGCCGTTTGTGGTTGCGGGCGAGTATCTCGATGTCACCGTGCTGGGAACTCAGTTCAATTTCATAAGCCGCCAGGGGCACACGAGCAGTGTGAGCCTCAAGGAGGGTCTTGTGGAGGTTTCGAGCAACGAAAACAACGAGGGTGTCGCTCTGATTCCCGGGCAGAAGGCTTCGTATGATTACAGTACCGGCCTGCTCACGGTGTGCGAGACCAAGGCGGCTGTCGACGCTGCATGGCACGACAGGATCATTCCGTTTGAGAAAGCGAACATGGCCGACATCCGTGATATTCTCAAACAATTATATAATGTGGAAATCGAGCTTGACTCGAACCTCGACCTCAGCAAGACTTACTCGGGCGTGACGGTGTATTTCGACGAGATCGACTCTACGCTCAACCGTCTGTCGCATACGCTCCCTATCACTTACACAAAGAGCAACAACACAATCACTATCTCGACCAGAAAGAAATAACCCGGCATCCCGGAGTGGAGGTCTGTGGGTGATTTCTTTGATATTTTCATGTCGGTGTACCGCGACAACGGGCGCTGACGGCTTTAAAATTGTAAACGTAGTATAAAAAACTGTTTAAAAATCTATATCATAAGTAACTCTTAAAAATTAGTTTATATTATTCAATTATTAAATAACTCGTGCCTACTGCGGCGCTTTTTGACTTTGTTCGGCGCTTTTTGCTTTCATCCTCAGTTGTGTAGCTCGCTACACGCCTTCGTCTTCAAACAAAAATCACTCTAACAAACCTCAAAAATCGCTCGCAGCTAATTTTTGCGAGTTACTTATAAATTTAAACAGTTTCTAAGAAAAAATAAAAATTACGCTAAGTAGATATTTGACATTGGGTGTTTAAGATATACCATGACGCTGCAGGCGGTGCTTGCAGTTACAATTGATTTAATATACATAACATTCATTATCATATGTTTATCAAAACCTTAAAGCTAAGACCGCGCCCGCTCATAGGCGGAGCATTGCTTGCCGTCTCGCTGATGGCAAATGCCGGTATAACGCTCACCACCGGTGCGGACACCAAGTTGGGCGAAGTAATCAATACAATTCAGCAGCAGTCTGACTACAAGTTCTTCTACGACGACGAGATTGCCCAGTACAACGCCAAGGTTGTCGACCTCAAGGACGACGATGTGACCGAGGCGCTCAAAAAGCTCTTTGACGGCACTGAGTTCACCTATGTCGTCAAGGATAAGATCATCTATCTGAAAAAAGCTGAAAAACCTGCGGCAGCAAAAAAAGACGAAGCCACACCTCGCAAAATTACAGGCGTAATTCTCGATGAGAACGGCGAGCCTATGATTGGCGCCACCGTGAGAATTAAGGGAACTCCGCTTGGTGTGGCTACCGACTTTGACGGTAAGTACACTCTGGAGACCACCGAGGAGAACCCCGTCATCGAGTGCTCGTACATAGGCTACAAGCCCTATGAGGTGAATGCCGACGGCAAGGAGACCGTCGACATCGACATGATTCCCGACGCTCAGACGCTGAGCGAGGTCGTGGTCACTGCCTTCGGTATCAAGCGCGACAAGAAGATGCTCGGCTATGCCGTGCAGGATGTCAAGGGCGATGCCCTCAACACCACGGGCGACCCCTCGGTGATAGGCGCTCTCGACGGCAAGATCGCCGGCCTGCAGATGAACACCGCCTCGACAGGTCTTGGCGGCTCGACCAAAATAACCATTCGCGGTAACTCGTCGCTCACCGACAACAACCAGCCCCTGTGGATTGTCGACGGCGTTCCGTTTACCGACAACAACAGCTCCGACGCGTCGGCCTACGGCGGTTATGACCGTGGCGGCACATCGTTCGACCTCAACCCCGAGGATATCGAGTCGATCTCGGTGCTCAAAGGCCCTAACGCCGCAGCGCTTTACGGCTCGCGCGCCGGTAACGGTGTGATCCTCGTGACAACCAAGCGCGGTAACGCCAAGGGTGGATTCGGCGTGAGCTACTCGGGTTCGTTCACCTGGAGCCAGGTAGCGGGTTCGATCAAGATGCAGAAGCTTTACGGCCAGGGCTCTAACGGTACTATCCACTACGAGGACGATGCCGACGGCAATCATATAAAGATCAACGACACCGACTCTTTCGGTCCCCTGTATGACGGCTCGATGCAGCCCAACTTCCTCGGCGAGATGACCCCCTACGTCTACTACGGCGACAAGCTCAACGACTACTTCAAGACCGGCTTCTCGCAGTTCCACACTGTGGCTCTGAGCAATATGACCGAGAAGAGCAACTATCGTCTCTCGGTAGGTTTCAACGACAACAGCGGCCTGTTCCGCGACGAGAAGCTCAAAAAGATCAATGTAGACTTCTCGGCCGGCTCGACATTCAACGAGTGGCTCAAGAGCGAGAGCAAGGTATCGGTTTCAAACACCAAGGCCGAGAACCGTCCCTACACTGGCATGCTCGGCGAGGTGGGCCAGCTGCTCCTTATCCCGGGCAACGTGCGCCTCGGCGACCTGAGCCAGTTTAACAACGAGATGCGTCCCCACGTCAACTGGTATGGCCCCGACATGACCTACTCCAATCCCTACTACGTGCGTCACCGCCTGCAGAACAGCGACGAACGCTGGCGCGCCTTCGGTTTCTACGGCCTCACCGTCACATTCAACGACTGGCTGTCGCTCCAGGGCAAGTATGCCTTCGACTACTACCGCACACGCATCGAGGAGAGCGACCTCGGCCTCGCCATCAACGCCATCTCCAACGGCACTACCACATGGCAGGAGCAGATGCACGACGACGGCATGTCGCGTTCAGAGATAAACCACTTCGAGCAGAACATCTCGGCAACCCTTATCGGCGACAAGAGCCTCAACGACAACTGGCGCATAGGATTCACCGCCGGCGGTAACATCATGTACCAGAAGTTCGAGACATTCAGCGCCTCGGTACAGGACATGCTGCAGAAGGACAACTGGATCTTCAACACCGGCAACAAGCTCATCAGCGGCGCCAACGACGGTCACCGCCGTGCCATGTACTCGCTGTTCGCTTCGGGCCAGATAGCCTACAAGGAGTTCCTGTCGCTCGACCTCACAGCCCGTAACGACTGGTCGTCGACACTCCCCTCGCGCCACAACTCGTTCTTCTACCCCTCGGCCAACCTCGGTTTCGTAATCACCGACTTTGCCCGCCGCATGGGCAACGGCCTGCCCGACTGGGTGACCTTTGCCAAGGTGCGTGTTTCGGCCGCACAGGTAGGTAAGGACCCCGACCCGTACAACCTGTTCAACGTGCGCATGTTTGAGTTCCAGATGGGCGACCGCCGTCCTATCGCCAACAATATCAAGATGAACTCTGACCTCAAGCCCGAGATCAAGACATCCTACGAGGTAGGTGTCGACATGAAGTTCCTCGACAACCGTCTGGGCTTCGACTTCACCTATTATAACTCCAACACCAAGAACCAGGCCATGCTCGTCGACGCCTCGGCTCCCTGGACACAGCAGTGGGTCAACGCCGGCAAGATCATCAACAAGGGCGTCGAGCTCATGATCTACGGTACTCCCGTACAGACCAACGACTTCACGTTCAACATCAATGTCAACATTGCCCACAACAAGTCGATCGTCGACGAACTCGCCGACGGTGTGAACCGCATCTATTTCAACGGCGACCCCAACATGCCTGTCAAGGTGGGAGCTGTAGCCGGCGGCAAGCTTGGCGACATCTATGCCAACAACCTCATGCGCCGCGACAATGCCGGCAACCTCATCATCGGCGCCAACGGCCTGCCCATGACCGAGACCGGCGGCGGTAACCTCGAGCAGTATCTTCTCGACCACCCCATAGGCAACATCCAGCCCGACCTTCTCATGTCGGTAACACCCTCGTTCCGTTGGAAGAACCTGTCGTTCTCGGCAATGTTCGACATGAAGTTCGGCGGCGACATCGTGAGCGTATCGGAGGGTATGGCTACCAAGATCGGTACCTCGGAGCGCACAGCCTATCGCGGCGAGTACAAGGAAATCAACGGCGTGAAGGACTTCTACATGGTAGTTCCCGGCGTGAAAGAGGATGGCTCGATCAACGACACTCCCGTGTCGGCCCAGCGCTACTACTCGACAATAGGCCTCCACAAGAGCGAGAGCGGATATGCCGAGGAATTTGTTCACGACGCTTCCTATATCAAGCTCAAAGAGCTGTCGATCGGTTACACCATGCCCCGCAAGTGGCTCAACCGCACTCCGCTCACCAACCTGCGCCTGAGCTTCGTAGCCCGCAACCTGTGCTACCTCATGAAGCACTGTCCCGGCAACCCCGAGGGTGGCTACGACACCTCGATGTTCTCGCAGGCTCTCGACTTCCTGGCTGTGCCCTACACTCGCACCTATGGTCTCACCGTCAATGTTGAGTTTTAAGTAACCGTTCAAAAGAAACTATTAAAGTAGAATTGTCAAATGAAAACAAATAAATTCACGATTCTGGCTTTGACATCGGCTCTGTTCATGGGCACATTGACAGCCTGCTACGACCTCACCGAGCTGAGCAAGGATCCATACGCGCTTCCCAACGACGTGGCCGACAAGACCCCCGATGAAGAACCCGATCCCGATAGACCCGTCGGCACCTACGACGATCTCGACATCACCTACCTGGTGACCGATGCCAACGCTCTGGCACAGATCAAGGACGACCTGGCGGCTGCATCTTCCACGTTCCGTAACTTCCTCTACGAGGGTTACTACAACGACTACCAGATCACTACCAACCTCACCCACGACATCTATGCGGGCTATACCGGCAACAACAACCCCAAGTTTGTAGGCTCGGCACCCGACTACAACTATGCCGACGGCTGGAGCTCGTCACGCTGGACTCACTTCTATGTAGACCGCTGCAAGGAGTACTCGTCGCTGCTGCGCGCGTTCAAGTTCAGCCCCAACCCCGAGCGCTACGTCAACCAGTACCACATAACACGTATCTACTTCGTGTTTCTGGCCCTGGCCAATACCGACACCTACGGCGACATGCCCTTCAAGGTATATGCATCGGCCCGTACACCCGAGACCAACAATGTTCCCTACGACTCGCAGGCCGATATCTATGACGGCATGTTCCGCATGCTGCAGCAGGCTGTCGAGACAATCGACCCCGAGGATGCATCGCAGTACAGCATCGACAAGGACGACATCTGCTACGGCGGTGATGTGAACAAGTGGCTCCGCTTCGCCAACACCCTGCGCCTGCGCCTTGCATGCCGCATCTCCAACGTCGATCCCGAGCGTGCCGCCGCCGAGGCCCGCGCCGCTCTGGCCAGCGAGTATGGTCTCATGCAGAGCAATGCCGACAATATGGTGACCGTTCCCCGCTTCGCTCCCGTCGAGGCCGGTGGTATCAATGACGGCGGTAACGAGAATGTGCTCGCCATGTGCTCGGTAATGTACAACGGCGACTGCTGCATGGGATGGGATCTCGAGAACTATTACCGCACACAGTCGACCGGTGGCGGCAAGTATATCATCAAGCAGGGCCGCAACAACCAGATTGAGAAAATCATTGACCCGCGCTGCCTCGTGAGCTGGTACCGCGTCAACATGACTGCCAACACCCTCGCGTCGAGCGAAGAGAGCCTGCGTGAAGACTTCAAGGGATGTCCCAAGGGTTATGACGCTCCCTCAATGCTGGCTCCCGACCAGTTCTCGCTTACACGCACCGAGAAAGACCCTGCCAAGTCAAAGAAGCATAATCCCAAATTCTGGTTCAACAACTCCGAGCCTTCAGTGTGGATGAGCTACGCCGAGAGCCTCTTCCTGCGTGCCGAGGCTGCCCTGCGTGGCTGGGACGGCGGAAGCCCCGAGGCTCTCTACCGCCAGGGTGTTGAGGCTTCGCTCGACTACTATGAGATTGAGTCGGCCGACAAGCAGAGCTATATCGACGGCCTCGTGGCACTCAACGACGGCACGTTCTCGTCGGGCGACAAAGAGCGCATCCTCGAGGCAATCATCACCCAGAAGTGGCTGGCCGTGTTCCCCAACGGTAATGAGGGTTGGGCCGAATTCCGCCGCACCGACTATCCCCGTCTCATGACTCCGCTCATGAACGCATCGGGTGGCGACGTTCCCGATGGTCACTTCATCAAGCGCCTGCTGTACCCCAACTCGGAGAACTCCAACAAGGGATTCGCCGACAGCGACCTCCCCTCGAAGAACTCCCAGGGTCGCCGCCTGTGGTGGGACGTTTCTGACGACACCCCCGCCAACTTCGGCACCGGAGCATCAAAGATAGGTCGCTTCGTAAGAAGATAATTCATAAACAGAGAAAGGATAATAGGATTATTAATAGTGAATCGTAAGAGTAGGAGGCATGCTATCCGCGAGGACGGCATGCCTCGTTATTTTAACGGCTATCACTAATTAATACCCCCGAGGTGGCAGGCGCTTGTTGGCGGCCTGCCACCTCTTTTCAATTATGAGCCACCTTGCACTACCGTGGGGTAAGAACAGTATTTTATTCGACACAAAATAGATTTAACAATTATTAACCCATGCGAGATAGGTAGAATTGACGTTTAGCGTGCTTTTGAGGTATAAAACGTGTAATACCATGAATAGAAAGCTTACAGCAACATCCCTTCACATGACTTCGACAGCTCCCGGCTGCCGGATGGCACGTTTTACCAACCCTCAATTTAACGAACTAATATACAATCGGTTAGGTTTATACCGCTCATCGGCTGTCGTGTCCACACGGGCATGGCGGTCGGTGGGCTGCATTTTTGGTTTGAGGTGTGAATGTATCACACCAATAGTTTTGAATATGGAGCACACAACACAATTATATAAATCAATATATAAATCAATCTATTTAAATTATCATGAGATTTAAACACTACATCATCTCAGCAGCCATGGCACTGTTATCGACCATGGCACTGGAGGCCCAGCAGCCCTACGGCGGATGCTGGTTCCCCGACGATGTGATCAACTGGAGTCCCGAGAACGACGCGGACGCCAAGTTTAATCGCTCGCGTATTCCGTTGCAGGAGCGCATCGACAACCACTATGGAAGCGGTCAGATCGAGACGGCTACCATCACCAACAAGATGTGCTCGCTCACACCATCACAAGGTGACAACAACTTCCTTGCCTACCAGCCCACCTACTGGCAGTACATGGAGAAGTTCATCAACTGGGGTGGTGCCGGCAATGAAGGAATTTTCGTTTGTCCCCCTGCCGGAACAATCGATGCCGCACACCTCAACGGTGTAAAGATTCTCGGCACACTGTTCTTCATGCCCCGCACTATCGGTGGTCGTGACGGCTGGATCGAGGCCATGCTCACAAAGGATGAAAACGGCAAGTATCCCTATGCCGTAAAGATGTATGAGATAGCCAAATACTTCGGTTTTGACGGCTGGTTCGTAAACAAGGAGCTTGACAACGGCAAGCGCGTCAACGAGTGGTCTGACTTTATCAAATGTTTCGGTGAGACTGCTGACGCAGCCGGTGACACATATATGGAAATCCAGTGGTACGACGCCAAAGGCACACCCACAATCGATATCCTCACATCACACCGCAACACATCACAGTTCCTTGAATACAACAACACCGGCGACAAGAGCAGTTACGCATCTCAACTCGGTTGCACCGCCGCCGACACATATCACCGCATTTACGCCGGTATAGAATGTGCACAGGCCGGTCTCTATGGTTTCTCAGTAGGTGGTGGCGGTTCACTCGCTCTGTTCACACCCGAGCAGCATACCTACAAGGTGCTTACCGATGACCTTTGGAAAGATGAAAGTAGCCTTACGGGCCAGAAAGCTTACGATGTTCAGGCCGAAGTGTTCGTGCGCGAGCAAAAGACATGGGACGGTATCGTAAGCTCTAAGGTATCAGCAAGATCAACCGTCACAAAGATGCCTTTCACAACATCTTTCTCTGTGGGTCTTGGCAAACATCGTTTTGCAAAGGGTGAAAAGCTCAATACACAGGACTGGAACTCAACATCAGTGCAGAGCATTCTGCCCACATACCGCACAAAGAGCGGCATGACCGTATCATATGACTACGACGATGCCTACAACCACGGCAACTCGTTCAAACTGAGCGGTGCTCTCTCGGCCGGCGAGACCACATGGAGCCTCTTCAAGAGCAACATTGCCGTCGAGAACGGCGGCCTGGGACGTCTTGTCTACAAGAGCAATGGCGCCGAGCCCGAGCTCTGCCTTGGCGGAACAACTCTTGCCGGAGCCAATAAAACAACCGTAAACGGCTGGACTGTCGCCGAGTATGACCTTGCAGCGCTCAACGGCAAGACTATCGGTGAAATCGCAGTGAGCATCAACTCTGCCGCTGCCAACGACAGCTATGAGCTGAAACTCGGTGAAATCGCCATCCTCCCGGCCAACTACAAGCCCGAGGCAGTAGCCGTGAACGACGTTAAAATCGAGGGCGACATGACCGCTACCGACGGTGACTTGCGCCTGTCATGGAGCTATGACTGGAACAGTGACTTCGACCACTTCGACATCTACCTCACCGGTGCCAACGGCCGCCGCCTCGTGGGCCAGACCCGTGGCGAGGGCTTCTACGTTCCCCGCTTCAACCGCGTCAGCGGCGAGAACAGCATCAAAGTGGAGCTCGCAGTTGTAATGAAGGACGGCAGCTCGACAGTTGCCAAGAGCGACGAGGTAAGTTTCCACATCGCCGCAGCCCCTGTTGTGACAATCGTTCCCGTCAAGAGCTATGCCAAGGTGGGCGATTTAATCAGCCTCACCGCCAAGGGTACCGATGCTCCCGACTCATACGAGTGGGTATTGCCTTCATCGGTAAAACTCGTCAAGGGTGAACTCACCGACGCCACTATCGAGGTAGAGGCTCTGGCCGAGGGTGCACAGGAAATCACTGTAAAGGTGGGTAATGCCCAGGGCACCACAACCTATACCGGTGTTGCATTCGATGTATTCTCTGACCTTGCCTACAAAGAGGTTCACAATGCAGCCATAGGCAAGATTGCCGATTGTGGCCGTGCTGTCATAGGCGAGGCTGCCTATCTCATCGACGGCGTTTCCAAGCCCAACAACAAGGATTACTGCTGGAGCGACATCTCAACCAACCCCTACGCTGTAATCGACCTCAAGACTCCTCACACAATATACGATTTCACAATCCACGACTGTAAGCTCCTCAACGGTGCCAGCGAGGGCAATGTGGCCAACTACCGCATTCTCGTGAGCGACAACGGTACCGACTGGACCGAAGTTGTCGATGCCACCGGAACACAGGACGAAAATATCCATACCGCCAACATCGTGCCCACCGTAGCACGCTACGTGAAGCTCCAGCCCTATGCCGACAAACGCTTCACATGCCGCATCTACGAGTTTGAGATCACTGCCCGCGACAACTCGCGCATCACTGTCGACGCTCCCCACACCGTCAACATGCAGCCCAAGGAAACTCAGACCATCAACGTGAAATATGAAATGAACGGTGAGGAAAAGGCTTCCAACTTCGGACTTCTCCTCTCAACCGAGAGCTCATACATCTCGTTCTCCGATCCCAAGGACGACGGTAACGGCACTTTCACATTCGATGTGACCGCCGCCAAGAAAATCGGTAAGGCTGAACTCACCGTAGCACTGCAGAACGGTGACGCAAAACGCCAGACGTTCATCGACTTCATCCTTGACAGCGAGAGCGCTACCAACTCGATCAACGGAGCCGAGGCCGAGATGCGCAAATTCAATGAAAACTATGTGGCAGGCGCTGCCTACGAATCTCAGAAGACCGGTAATCTCACCGACGGCAACACAATCGCCGAGGGTCTTACCGAAGATATGTATGAGCTGCCCTGTAAGTCGCGCAACGACCTCTGGGCCGTATTCACCAACCCCCAGCGTTTCTCGCTCGGCAAAGTGAAGGTTTATATCCCCAACTCCAACAAGGGCTTTAATGACAATGATGTTGAAGGCTTCGTAAACAATGGCATAAGCATCCGCACCAGCAACGACGGTCTCAACTGGACTATAATTGAAAGTGTAAGCAATCTCAAGGAGGTTTCGGAACTCACATTCTACATCCCCGAGGTAGAGCCCTTCACATATCTTGCCGTAGTGTGTGATGTCAACACCTACTTCTATCCCTCGCTTGCCGAGGTCGAGGCTTACGGCCAGCTTGAAGCCGACGGTCCCAAAGTAGTGCCTGTAGCCATCGCCAAAGGCTTTACCTACGACATCATTGCCGAGGAAAGACCCGTAGAGGATCATGCAGAACTCGAATTCAGCTATGGCTGCTTCTATACTTCAAATGTAAACAACGATTATGCAATCTCGTCGCCCGACAGCCGTATCATCGTAACCAAGAACGGTACAACTTTCGAGCTCGCTGATTACACTCAGAAAAACGTTCTTTTCGTTGAAAACAAGAACACCGACTACACTCTCGAATTCGCCGAGCCTATTCCGGCCGAAGAGATTTATGTTCTTTGTAACTGTACTTCGACACGTGAAATTACAGCAACCATCAAATATGAGGATGGCTCAGTTTCAGACGGACTCATCATCGATGTACCTCGTGCCGATTACAGGACAGACAATATCGACGAATTTGCGGTAACCGACCTTAAAGTACTGGAAGATGAAACAACATTCGGAGATAAAAAATACGGTATGAATGAGATTACCATCAAGGCCAATCCTGAAAAGAATGCCGTTGCCGTGAACTTCCGCGCATCGAAGAGCCCCGATTTCTGGGTATTCGGTATCTCGGCACTGGCCGACATGAACGGCTCGAAGATACGTCTTACACCCTCTGCCACCACTCTTAAAGTAGCTCCCGAATCAACAGCGAACCTTGTCATCACCTACAACATGAATGGTGAGGAGCGCGAAGCCAACTTCGGCGCCGAGGCCGAGTTCACCGGTACTGGTGTAGAGCTCGGTGAGATTGCCGAGGATGAAACCGCATGCACATTCACAATCCCCGTGACCGCACTTTCCGACAAGGGTAATGGTGAAATCCTGTTCACTGTCACCAACGGCGAGTTTGCAAAAGCATGCAAGGTAAAAGTATCAGTAGAGAAGCCCTCTGAGTTCACCGGCTGGAAGCACGACGTTATCGCCGAGGCTACTCCCTCGAATGAATTTACCACCAAATACCTTGATAAAGAGGGTTGGGTACTCTACACAACAGCTGTCAAGGAAGAAGGCGCCGTTGCCGGCGATGACCGCACAATCGTTACCGCCAATGGCACGGAATTCGCGCTCGAACCCTACGATGCCCCCAATGCTCTCCGTATTGAGGCGTACGATGCTCCTGTAGAGCTCACAGCTGTCAACCCCGATTTCTGTGAAACTCTCCACATTCTCGCTATCTCGGCCAATGGTGAATCAAATGTCGCTGTAACCATAGGTTATGAAGATGGCAGCGAATCCGATCCCGAAACCATCACTATCCCCGACTGGTATGGCGATGCAGCCGGCACCGCACTCCACGGCTTCGACCGTATCTTCGCCGACAACAACAGCTGGACCTATGATGTGGATGAATTCGACGGACAGAACAATTTCCGACTTTTCGAATTTGCCATCGGTCTGGATAAGAATAAAAAATTCCGGAAAGTCTCTTTTGAGCACAGCACCAACAGAAGATATCCCACCATCCTGTCGCTCGCTACAGTAAAGGCTTCGTCGGGCATCGACAGCATCAACGGCGACAACGATGCTATAGTGATAGCTGTGTACAACCTGCAGGGCATCGAGGTGAAGAATCCTTCAACCGGAATCTACATCGTGCGCTACAGCGACGGCACCACCCGCAAGGTTGCCTTCAAATAATTCAAACATCTGTTTTCCCATAAATCAGATAACGAGAGCCGATATTTAAGCCACTTAAGTGTCGGCTCTCTAACTTAATAATTAAACCAATCATGAAATTCAAACACTACTTGATCTCGGCGCTTATGGCATCGGCCACATTCCTTGGAATGAGCGCCCAGCAGCCCTACGGCGGCTGTTGGCATCCCCGCAACATCAAAAGCTGGAGTCCGGAGAATGACCCTGCTGCAAAGTTCAACCGCTCACGCGTGCCTCTTGCAAAGCGTTTCCAGGAACCTGAGTTGATGAAGGCCAACAGCTCCCAGCACTACGAAGGCCAGATCTGCAACGCAACGATCCTCTTCAACATGTGCTCGCTCAGTCCCTCGCAGGGTGCCGACAACTTCATCGGCTACCAGCCCACCTACTGGCAGTATATGGACAAACTCGTCTACTGGGCCGGTTCGGCATCGGAAGGCATTATCATCCCGCCCCCGGCAGGCTCTATCGACGCCGCCCACCAGGCCGGCGTAAAGATCCTCGGCCAGATTTTCTTCCCGCCAAAAGATTTCGGCGGTGAGCCCGAATGGGTACAGGAAATGGTTGTCAAGGAAGACGGCAAGTATCCCTATGCCAAGAAACTTTATGAAATTGCCAAATACCTCGGTTTCGACGGCTGGTTCATCAACCAGGAAACAAGCGGTTCGGGCGTAAAGAGTGCCACATGGGCCGAATTTATCAAAGAATTCAACTCGTATGCCGATGCCGCCGGTGACACACAGATGGAGATGATGTACTATAACGCCCTCGGTGTTATCGACGCTCCCATCCTTAAATCGCATAAGAACACCTCGATGTTCCTTGAATACCGGTCTGAGGGTGATTACCGCAGATTTGCCAAAGACTTAAATTGCACCGAAGCAGAAACTTTCAGCAAGATCTATGCAGGTGTGCAGTGCGTGCGTTCAGGTCTCACAGGTTATCAGAATTCGCTTGACATAGCGTTCCCCGCCAGCGGACATGTAGGCTCGCTCGCCCTCTTCTGCCCCGAAGAACGCTCTTGGAAAGACAACGTTCGCAATCTCCTCGGAACACCCGACGACAACGGTGAAAAAGCCTACGCTGCCATCAAGCAGACATTCGAGAACGAAGAGCAGGCTTGGGTAAACATAGACGGTGACCCCTCTACAGGTGGTAATAAGACCTGGACCGGCATTTCGGGCGCTGTGCTCGAGCGTTCGGCAATCACATCTATGCCCTTCGTGAGCAACATGTGTGTGGGCGTCGGTAAACATCGCTTTGTCAATGGCGAAAAACAGGGTACACAGGACTGGTACCACAGCGGTGTTCAGAGCGTGCTTCCCACATGGCGCTGGTGGATCGAGAACCGCGGCAATCTCAAAGTTGCTATCGACTGGGACGATGCCTACAACCATGGTTCATCGTTTAAGATCTCAGGCAATCTCAGTGGCAATGCTCTTATGCGCCTTTACAAAACAATGATTCCCGTTGAGAACGGCGGTATCGTACGCGTCGTGTTCAAAGGTGCCGAGGCTCCCGAGCTTAAGCTCTCTACAACATCTTCGGTTACCCCCGACGTTACACTTTCGGCCGCCAGCACTTCGAAGAAAAACGGATGGACTGTCGCTGAATATGACCTTTCATCTTTAAAAGGCAAGACAATATATATGGTGGCTCTGAATCTCATCGGTTCAGGATCATTCAATATGAATCTCGGCCAGCTGGCTATTCTTCCCGGTTCGTACACCCCCGCGACTATCGCAGTCGACAACTTGCAGCTTTCACATCGTCTTGATGAAAACGGCGGCGATATCCGCGTGACATGGGACTTTGACTGGAGCGACGATTTTGATCACTTCGATGTCTATATAACAACAGCATCGGGTCGTAAACTAATTGGCCAGACTCGCGATGAAGCTTTCTATATCCCTGCACTGACACGTGAAGGCAGCGAGGATGCAGTGAAGGTTGAAGTTGTTCCTGTAACCAAGGATATGGTACAGCAGACTCCTGTCAGCGCATCAGCCGATTATCCTAAACCCGGAGCACCCATCGTAAGCCTCAAGCTTAGCAACAGCTGTGTAAAAGTAGGCGAGACCGTTACTATCACAGCCTACGGAACCGGCTCTCCCACAGCCTGGAACTGGACCCTTCCCGAAACACTCGAGCTTGTCGACGGTGCTCTCACCGATAATGTTATTACTGTCAAAGCCCTCGCCGAAGGCACACAGAAAGTTACCGTAGAGTCGACCAATTCACTCGGTACATCGTCTACCGGTTTCGAAGCCATCGATGTGTTGGGCGACACTGATTACAGCCGCCTGCACAATATAGTCCTTCATAAGAAAATCTATAGCTACAGCGGTTGTACCAACTCAAAGGAGACTCCCGAGAATCTTATCGACGGTATCACCAACCCGAGCAATGTTTCTCAGAAGTGGTGTAACGTATCGCCCGACAACTGGGTAATAATCGACTGCCAGAGCCTGTACCGTATTTATGGTTTCAAGATTTATGACTGTAAAGCCGGTCCTGAGAACAATGAAAACATCCGCAACTATACAATCGAAGTTTCGGATGATTGCAAAAACTGGACAAAGGTTGTAGACGAGAAGGACAAGAGCTCGGTAAACATCAAGGAGGACTATATTGTACCCGCCATGGGACGTTACATCCGTTTCTCTCCCTCTGTCAGCGGCACGCTGCGTGTATGGGAATTCGAAGCTTACGGTATCGACAACGTCAAGATGTCTATTGACGTTAATCCCGCCGAGCTCAAAGTGAACTCGGGTGAAACTGAATACATCGAGGTAAGCTATAACCTTAACGGTGATGACCGCAATCCCTCTTTTGCTTGCAATGCCATTGGCGGCGACAATGTCGAAATCGGCGACATCACCGAGGACATGCAGGCCCATAAGTTTATAATCCCCGTTACCGGCGGCGAGCTCTTGGGTGAGTCAGACATTCGTATCACAGTTTCCAACGGTGCAGCCTACAAGGAAGCCGAGGTTAAAGTTTATATCGACAATGACGAGCGTCCGAATATTCTTGCCGGACTTGATGCCAAACTGCGTCACTTCAAGGAGGACTATTCTACTACTGCCACATTTGACGAGACAACCGTATCGACTCTTACCGACGGAGATACCGTTAATGAAGCCTGCGAAAGCATTGAAAACCCGTCAAGTCACACCGATGACTTCTGGGCAATATTCGAGGCTCCCGAAATATGGCACCTTTCGAAGGTCAAAGTATATATTCCCGGGAATAACCGAGGAATTAATGACAACGACAACGAAGGCAATGTGAACAGCAGCATTTCAATAGCCGTTGGCAACTCGCTGGATAAGATGACGCGTGTTAAAACATTCGAAAACCTCGGCGACATCAGCGAGCTCGAGTATATCTTCCCCCAATATAAGGATGCCAAATATCTGGCTATAATTTGCAACCTCAATCCTTTCTTCTATCCTTCTCTCGCCGAAGTCGAGGCCTACGAGCAGATTGAGAGCGCAGTGCCTGTATGTGTTCCTCTTGAAGTTACCGGCTGGACCGACGATGTTATTGCCGAGGGTCTCCCCTCGAAGTCTTATGTCACCGGTCAGATAGACGATGACAATTACTGGAGTCTCTATACTCCCGCAGTGCAGGAAAAAGGCGCGATTGCCGGTGACGACCGCATGGTTCGTTCAGTAAGTGGTCTGAAATATAAACTCCAGCCCTACGATCAGAAGAACTCAGTCACTCTCCGTGAGCGTTACGATGTTGCCATATTGACATTAAAAACTCCTGTCCTTTGCCAGAAATTCCACCTGCTGGCGTTCTCAGGCGACGATTATCAGGCAGCTATTAATGTAACACCCATCTTTGAAGATGATAGTGAGGGTGAGGAGAAATACTACAGTTTGAGCAGATGGGATCGTACTGACGATTATGCTATCGGCAAAACTTTCGGCGTGGTTATGAGTGGAAAAACCGACAAATATCAAAAAACCGAAGACGAGATTGATGATAGCGATCACTACCTTAGAGAGAAAACTTATTCTTTCGAGGATAACACCAAGAAACTGAAAGCAATTAAAATCGAATCAGACAAGTGGTATGTTGCCAATGTTCTGGCCGTGTCATGCACCGGACTGCCCGGAGATGTATCGGGTGTGGATGACGTGATCATGACCCCCGACGAGGAAGTGGTACCCGTAGCCTACTACAACCTGCAGGGCATCGAAGTAAAGAACCCGACAACGGGCTTCTACATCGTGCGCTACAGCAACGGCACCACCCGCAAGGTAATCATGAAATAAAGCTTCATTCTTTCATAACCAACCCCGAGGGGGCAGGCGCTTTACGGCGGCCTGCCCCCTCTTTTTACATAAACAAATCCAAATTTCTCACACTATTTCCGGAATTTCCGGAAATAAATCACTATCTTTGTCCGTATGAAACGGAAAGATGTTTTTCAAGGAATTATTTCAACCATGCAAGGGGAGCTCCCCTTTCCTCCTGTTTTCGTCATGCGTTACCCAAATCGCGGGTGACCCAGTTTTCGACG
>CANDNO010000036.1 GCA_947386115.1 uncultured Muribaculaceae bacterium | reverse complement strand
GAACCGGGTAAGGGAAGATATGATCTTTATTATAGTTTAAATGAAAGAGCCGTGCGGGCGGCCATCCTGTGAGGGATAGTCGCCCGCTTGTTGAATATACTAATGTGGTATTAGTTCTGGAGTTTGAACTTGACGGGGAGGGTAAACCATACGTTCACAGGCTGGCCATTCATACGGCCGGGGATGAACTTAGGCATACCTTTTACCACGCGAACAGCTTCGCGATCAAGGTCGGGGTCCTTTGAACGTACCACCTTAACCTCACCGATCGAACCGTCTTTCTGTACAACGAATTGCAGAAGCACGGTACCCTGGATGCCGTTCTCGGCAGCGAGAGTGGGATAAGAAAGGTTCTTCTGGAGGTATTTCATGAGCTCGGTGTCACCACCGGGGAAAGCAGGCATCTGCTCAACGGCGTCGAATACCTTGTTCTCCTCAACGTGAGTCTTCTCCTCGACAATGATTTCCTCTTTATGTTCACGAACGACGTTGAGGTCGTCGGTACCCTGATCGAATGTGGTAGCACCGATAGCGGTTGTTGTCTCCTGGAGTTCTTCCTGAGAAACGATCTGCTCGGTTACTTCCTCGTCGGCCACGATAGCGATCTCGGTGTTCTTAATAGTGTTAAGGATTTCCTCGGGGAGTGCTTCGGGCTCCTGCTCCTGGACGGGCTCAGGGATATCCTCGATTTCCTCTTCCTCGGGCTGCTCCTCAACGATAGCGTCCATCTCGGCCTGCTCGTTCTGAAGCATGAATGCCTCGTAGGCTTCAGCATCAGCAAGAGCATTGCGGTCGCGGATCATACCGATAATGAAAGCAGCTATAAGAACAGCGGCAACGCCGATAGCGACATAAAGCATAGCACGGTTGTGGCGACTGTCAGATTTCTGACGCATAACGTATGCGCCAAAATCTTTGTTTTTGCCTTCAAAGACAATGTCGGTCCACTCTTTTGATGAAAGATCTACATCTTTTGCCATAATTTCTAATGATTAAGAGTTAAAAATATAGATTATCATCGCTGTGCGCTCTGTTTATTAACATAATCCTGAATCAGAGCAGAGTCAACGCCGTTGATTTCGTTAATCTGATAACGAGTGATCTGGTTGATCTGCATTTCGTCAAGAGCCGAGATAATGCTGGCCCAAGAAGCCTCGGGAGTAGCTTTGATCACGACAACAGGACGAGAGATTGTAGAGTCGTTACGGATAGCCTTGGCCTGTGCCTCAAACTCGGCATCGGTCATCTGGCTGCCGGGACGGCGCCACTCTTTCTTCAAAGAGTCGATTTTCTCGAGAACTGATTCGTTACGCTTGTGAAGTATCGAACGGATACCCTGCTGAACACCTTCTTTATCGCCTACGAATTTCTCGGCGTGAAGAACGCCCATCGAGGGATCCTCGGGTGTATCGAGAAGGCCATCACCGTCGGCATCCTCCATATAAGGTTTACCGAAGAAGTAGTAGATGGTGTTATCCTCGACACTGCCGTTCTGGTCGTAGTCGCTGGTGAGAATGAGAGTCACAGCCTCCGACTCGGCAGCCTTTGCAAGGTCTTTCTGTTCAATATTCTTGTCGTTAGATGGAAGGGTAATGTTAAGCGTCTGAGACTTAATCATGGTGGTACACAGCATGAAGAAAGAAATCAGAAGCATGTTCATGTCAACCATGGGGGTGAAATCCACATGGATGTCCATCTTCTTTTGGGCGCCTTTTTTCTTTTTACCGCCCGATTCTTTTTGTTGTATTTCAGCCATAATTATTAGTCTTCACTGGTTTTCAATGCCGTCATGACGGTGAAACGGTTATACTTGATTGTCTGGAGGTTATCAAGCACCTTGTGTACAACGTCGTAACGAGTTGACTGGTCAGCTTTTACAGCGATACCTTCTCCTTTTCTCATAGCACTCTGCAGATTGTCGTTGCCAGAGTTGTAGATGGCGCGCATCCAGATCTGGAACTCATTGGTTGTCTGCGGATTGCCGTCTTGGTCAACATACTTGATATCATCCATGGGTATGCCGACATCTGAAGGACGAACATTAGAGAGCGCGCCTTTACCAAGGCCTTTACCTGCGAGCCAGTTCTCCTGGTCTTCAGACTTGAGGCTGAAGAACTCGGGGATACGGTCGAAGGGAACGCCGAACATGTTCATTTTTGCAAACTGCTCCGTTGCCTGCTGTCTCTGCAGGCCATTGAGGTTAAGCTTCTTGCCGGTGTAGTCCTCATAGCGCTCGATGGCGTTGTTGAAGATGACACGACGGATAGAGTCGGAGGCCCACTTACCCTCGGCGACTTCAGGATCAGCTTCACCTGTTACACCAACGAATACATTACCCTCGGGTGAAACCAGGATAGTAGAAACGTTGGTCATGGGAACCTTGATTTCTGAAACCGACGACGGTGTGATTACCGTAGCAGGCTCTTTCTGCAAGAAGGTTGAGGTCAACATGAAGAAAGTAAGCAAAAGAACGGTCACGTCGCTCATCGCGGTCATGTCGATGCGCGTACTCTTTCTTTTCATTTTTACTTTTCCCATATTTTACCGTTTTAAATGTTAATTTTTAATGAGTAAAACGAGGGATTAGTGGTTGACTGCAAACGATTGAACGATAGAGAAACCGATTTCATCGATAGCATAGGTCATGGTATCGATCTTGTTGGTGTAATAGTTGTAAGAAATTACAGCGAATGCAGCGGTTGCGATACCGAAGGCGGTGTTGATAAGAGCCTCAGAAATACCAGCAGACAGCTGAGTCGAGTCGGGAGCACCAGAAGCAGACAGAGCCTGGAATGATTTGATCATACCGATTACAGTACCGAGAAGACCAACGAGAGTACCGAGAGTTGTGAGGGTAGCCACGATGGGAAGGTTCTGCTGGAGAGAAGGCATCTCGAGAGCGGTAGCCTCTTCAACCTCTTTCTGGAGGGCAGCAACTTTCTGCTCCTTGGTGAGAACGGTGTTCTTGTCCATCTCGTCGTACTTTTTGAGAGCAGCCGAAACAACAGCGGCTACAGTACCCTGCTGCTTAGCGCAAAGCTCCTGAGCACCGGCGATATCGTTGTTGGCAAGACGAAGCTTGATGTTAGCGACAAACTTGGTGATGTTACCTTTACCCTTGGCGCCGCTCAGTGCGATGTAACGCTCAACAGAGAGAACGATAACAACGAGGAAGAGGGTCTGAAGGATAGGCACGATGAAACCACCCATGTAAACAGTACCAACGAGGTCTTTGGGGTGACCGCCGGTTACGTTAACAGCGCCCTGTGCAACCTCTACCTCATTGGCAGTAGGAGCGAAGGCCATTGACATGAAGTCATAAACTTGCTGACCGGTCTCGGGGTTAACAGCGATGTTGTCACCGGTGAGGTTGAAGTGGCTGGGGTGTCCGAACACGAAGAGGAACAGGCAAATTGCCACAACGAAGCAAGCAAGAATTACAAAGAATGCGTTCTTGATACCACGAACGTTGCTTTTTTTAGCCGGGGCTTTAGCCGCGGGCTTAGCGGTAGGCTTTTGAGCTTCCATAAATGTAGTTAAATCTTAAAATGTTATTAATGATAGTTATTAATTAGTTAATGATGTTTAGCGTGAGGATATGACCTATCATCAAAATAAAGTGAATGGGATTGGTCATTAGTTTTAAGGTTACACTTTCAGTTTTCAGTCTCATCGAGACCCTTGACAGGGCCCCTCGCAACGGCATTTCAAGCGCTGGACGCATGAGGAAATGCCAAAGCGTTTCGCAAAAGTATCATTATATTTTTGTTCGTCAAAATTTTTTCGTCGTTTTTTTTCAATTCGTGTCTCAAGCAGACGTTATTGCATCTTTTAATGTTTATTTTTTGTTAAACTTAATGGTAACTTGTGAAAATTAATATAATTTTGCAGTCTGAACGACTCATAAGATGAGACACAGACCAACCATGAATATCACTTTAAATCTAAAAAAAGGTCTCGACCTACACATAGCGGGAGCAGCTACAGGTTCACCCGCGACAGCCGAGACAGTCAAGCCACGGCTGGTGGCACTGACTCCCGACGATTTTCCGGGTCTCACGCTCAAGCCGCTGGTGAAAGAGGGCGATACCGTGGCGCAAGGCACGGCGGTATTGCAAGACAAGCATCACCCCGAAGTATGTATAACGTCGCCCGTAGCCGGCACGGTCAAAGCTGTAGAGCGCGGAGAGCGCCGCAAACTTGAGCGTATCGTTATAGAGCCCGACGGGAGCAACAATGCAGTGACATTTGACGTCAAAAATATCGACAACGAGGATTCGGCACGCAAGTTCCTCCAGTCATCGGGTCTATGGTCCATGATAAGACAGCGTCCGTACAACATCGTTGCTAACCCCGAATCGACTCCACGCGATATTTTCGTGAACGCGCTCGATACAGCACCCCTTGCTCCCGACATGGACGCCATACTGGCATCACAAGCAAAAGAGCTCGCAGCCGGAGCAGCACTTCTTGCAAAACTCACGCGCGGTACTATATATATAGGACGCCGCCAAGGCAGCAAGATTGCCAAGATTGCCGATATTGCCGGAGCCACGATGGTTGATATCAAAGGTCCCCACCCTGCCGGCAATGCGGGCATTATCGCATCAAACATCAAGCCTGTAAACAAGGGTGAAACCATCTGGACTCTCGACGGCATAACGCTCGCCAGGATAGGACACCTCGCGCTGAACGGCACTCTCGACACCGATTGCATCGTAGCCGTGACCGGCAGTGAGGTAAAAGAGCCTACGTACATCAAGACAATAACAGGTTGTGACATCGAATCGATAGTCGAAGGCCGACTGATAAAGACCACACATCACGAGCGCATCATCTCGGGCAACGTTCTTACGGGCTTTGCGGTGAAAAATGACGGCTTCCTGCGGTTCCCCTACACTCAGGTCACCGTAATTCCCGAGGGCGACGATGTAGTGGAATTCATGGGATGGGCATCGCTCTCGCCCAAGAAGATGAGCACCAGCCGTTCGTTCCCGGGTCATTTCCTGCTTAAGAAACTGTTCAGACCCGACGCCCGCCTTCTCGGAGGCCGCCGCGCCATGATTATGTCGGGGCAGTATGACAGCGTCGTGCCTATGGACATCATGACCGAATACCTCATCAAGGCTATACTGTCGAAAAACATCGAAAACATGGAGGCACTTGGAATATACGAGGTCGCCCCCGAGGATTTTGCCTTGGCCGAGTATGTGTGCACATCCAAGATGCCCCTGCAGACGATAGTGGCCCAAGGACTCGAATATCTGAGAAAAGAACTTGAATAATAACCTCGATTGGAGTACCGATACCAATCAATTCACTCTATAAACTGTGAAAATTCTAAAACGTTACTTTGACAGGATGCGCCCGTACTTTGAAGACGGAGGGCGCCTGCATGCATTCCGCTCGGTCTACGACGGATTTGACACATTCCTGTTCACGCCCGAGACGACATCGCACAGCGGCACACACATCCACGACGCGATGGACTCGAAGCGCACGATGATCATAGTGGTGCTGGCTTTGGTTCCATGCCTGCTATTCGGCATGTACAACACCGGCTACCAGCACTGGCTTGCTGCCGGACAGGGAGTTGGCCCGTTCTGGACCATGTTGCTGTATGGTTTTCTGGCCGTGCTGCCCAAGCTTGTCGTGGCCTACGTGGTAGGTCTCGGAATCGAGTTTGTCGTAGCCCAGTGGCGCGGAGAAGAGATTCAGGAGGGATTCCTCGTGAGCGGCATACTCATTCCGCTCATTTGTCCTATCGAGACACCGCTATGGATGATAGCCGTAGCGACAGCATTCTCGGTGATATTCGTTAAAGAAGTGTTTGGTGGAACAGGCTATAATATATTTAATGTAGCTCTCGTGACCCGCGCATTCCTTTTCTTCGCCTACCCCGCCTCGATGAGCGGTGACAAACCGTTCATAGCCCGCGACTCAATTCTGGGTATCGGCGGTGATGTACCCGACACTTTCACCGGAGCCACACCGCTGGGCCAGGTGGCAACGATGGCCGGCGACGCGATGCATCCGATAACCGGCGTAACCGGCGCCGAGGTGAGTCAATGGGACATGTTCCTTGGTCTTATACCCGGATCGTTTGGCGAGACGTCAACTCTGTGCATACTCATAGGCGCTGCGATACTGCTCTTTACAGGCATTGCGAGCTGGCGCATAATCCTGTCGGTATTTGCCGGCGGCGCATTCATGGCCTGGATCGCCAACATGACAGCTACTCCCACTTATCCGGTATCGTTCCTGAGTGTAGGTGACCAGCTGTGTCTTGGCGGATTTGCTTTTGCAGCAGTGTTTATGGCTACCGACCCCGTGACTGCCGCACGCACGACAGCGGGAAAATATATCTACGGATTCCTCCTTGGCGTAATTGCGATAATCATACGCACCTACAACAACGGCTATCCCGAGGGAGCAATGCTTGCAGTATTGCTGATGAACGCACTGGCACCGCTCATCGACTACTGTGTAGTTCAGTGTAATATCAACCGTCGCGCGCGCCGTGCACGCCTAAACAGCTAAAACGAGCCACCATGAACAAGCAATCAAGCACATATACCATAATATACATAATAGTATTGGTAGTAGTTGTAGGAGCCGCGCTGGCATGGGTAGCAACGGCATTGAAGCCCGAGCAGACCAAGAACGCCAACGCTGACAAGATGAAGCAGATACTTGCCGCCGTGCACTGCGCTCCGGCCAACAACACCCTCGTAGCCGAAACCTTCGACTCACGAATCAAAGGAATAGTCATTGACGAAAAGGGTGACATTGTAGACAATGCAGTAGCATTTGATGTAAACGTTGCCGACCAAAGCAAGGAAGCCGATACAGCAAAACGCCTGCTCCCGGTGTATATTTACAGCGACGACGAAACGGGAACAAAATACATCCTGCCGCTTTACGGCCAGGGACTGTGGGGCCCGATATGGGGCTACATAGCACTCGACAGCGACGGATCGACCGTGTATGGCGCGTATTTCTCACACCAGGGCGAAACCCCGGGACTGGGCGCCGAGATTGAGAAACCCGAGTTCCAGGAGCGCTTCGTTAACAAGGAATTGTTCAAAGACGGCGAGTTCCTGCCTGTGACAGTCGTAAAAGCCGGCCAGCGTCCACAGGGCAACGAGGACTATGTCGACGGCATATCGGGCGGTACGATCACCAGTAAAGGTGTAGCCTCGATGCTTGACAACTGCCTTGCACCCTACAAGAATTATCTCGAAAAACTAACGAATAACAACGACTGAAACCATGGCAGAGAAAATTTCATACAAGAGTGTATTTTTCAATCCGCTCTCCAAGGATAATCCCGTCGTAGTACAGATATTGGGTATCTGCTCGGCGCTTGCCGTCACTGCGAAACTGGAGCCGGCGATTGTGATGGGACTGTCGGTTATCGCTGTACTGGCGTTCTCGAATGTAATCATATCACTGATACGCAATACGATACCCACCAATATACGAATCATAGTGCAACTCGTTGTAGTAGCCGGCCTCGTGGTTATCGTGAACCAGTTGCTGCTGGCCTACGCTTACGATGTGAGCAAGCAGCTGTCGGTGTTCATAGGCCTTATCATCACCAACTGTATTCTGATGGGCCGTCTCGAGGCGTTCGCCATGAGCAACCGTCCGTGGCCGTCGTTCCTTGACGGTGTAGGCAACGGTCTCGGCTACACGATAATACTTGTGATTGTAGCGTTTTTCCGCGAGCTGCTCGGCAGCGGCACGCTTTTCGGCTGCCAGGTAATGCCCCAGTGGCTGTACAACCACGGCTATGAAAACAACGGACTTATGATTCTGCCTCCAATGGCACTTATCGTAGTAGCATGCATAATATGGGTTCAGCGCAGTTATAACAAAGACCTGCAGGACAAATAAATCACAAAACCTGTAAAACGAAATGGAAAACTTGAATCTATTCATACGTTCGATCTTCGTCGACAATATGATATTTGCTTACTTCCTGGGAATGTGTTCGTTCCTGGCAGTCAGCAAAAACGTTAAAACAGCGCTCGGACTCGGCGTGGCCGTCACTTTCATGCTCGTGATAACCCTGCCTATCAACTATCTGCTCGAAACCTATGTGCTCAAGGCCGGCGCACTGGCATGGCTCGGAGAGGAATATGCCGATGTAGACCTGAGCTTCCTGTCGCTCATAATGTTTATCGCCGTTATCGCCTCGATGACTCAGCTGGTGGAAATGGTGGTAGAGAAATACTCACCGTCGCTCTACGCTTCGCTCGGAATCTTCCTGCCGCTTATTGCCGTGAACTGTGCCATCCTGGGCGGCTCGCTGTTCATGCAGCAGCGCGACTTCGGCAGCGTGTGGACCGCAGTATGTGCCGGTGGTGGCTGGGGCATAGGATGGCTGCTTGCCATCGTTGCAATAGCTGCGATACGCGAGCGTGTGCAGTCTTACTCCAATGTACCTGCCCCGCTGCGTGGCGTTGGCATAACATTTATTATCACCGCTTTGATGGGCATAGCTTTCATGAGCTTCCTGGGCATTAAACTCTAACGGTCATGATATTATTGAACACAACATCAAATATGATGCCTACGCTGATTGCAGGCGTGGGATTCTTCCTTGCCATCACACTGTTGCTGGTGGCAATACTGCTTATCGCAAAAAAATATCTTGTTAAAAGCGGTGACGTGATTGTCAAGATCAATGATGACCGCGAAGTTACGGTAAAGACAGGAGCATCGCTGCTCACTACGATGGCCAATGCCGGCATCTTCCTCCCCTCGGCCTGCGGCGGAAAAGGCAGCTGCGGCCAATGTCGCGTACAGGTACACTCGGGAGGAGGCGAAATACTCCCTACCGAGACAGTACACTTCAGCCGCAAGCAGATAAAGGATGACTGGCGCCTGGCATGTCAGGTAAAAGTGAAGGATAATCTCGACATTACAGTACCGGCATCGGCTCTCGACGTCAAGGAATGGGAATGTGAGGTAATCTCGAATAAAAACGTGGCAACATTTATCAAAGAATTCATTGTAGCCCTGCCTCCCGGCCAGCACATGGACTTCATTCCCGGCTCGTATGCCCAGATCAAGATTCCTACCTACGAGATGGACTATGACAAGGATATTGACAAATCGCTGATAGGCGATGAGTATCTGCCGGCATGGGAAAAATTCGGTCTGTTCACGCTGAAGTGCCGCAACACCGAGCCTACAATACGCGCCTACTCAATGGCCAACTATCCGGCCGAGGGTGACCGCATAATGCTCACCGTGCGTATAGCCACCCCACCCTTCAAGCCGAAACCTCAGGTTGGTTTCCAGGATGTGATGCCGGGTATCGCCTCGAGCTATATTTTCTCGCTCAAGCCGGGCGACAAGGTCGTGATGAGCGGCCCCTATGGAGATTTCCATCCTAACTTCAACTCAAAGGCCGAGATGATGTGGATAGGTGGCGGAGCCGGCATGGCACCGCTGCGCGCACAGATCATGCACATGACAAAGACGCTGAAGACAACCGACCGCGTGATGAACTTCTTCTATGGAGCACGCGCGCTCAACGAGGTGTTCTATCTCGACGACTTCCTGCAGCTGGAGAAAGAATTCCCCAATTTCAAATTCCACCTTGCACTCGACCGTCCCGACCCCGCAGCCGACGCAGCGGGCGTGAAATATACTCCGGGATTTGTTCATCAGGTAATCTACGACACGTATCTTAAGAACCACGAAGCACCCGAAGATATCGAGTATTACATGTGTGGTCCCGGCCCGATGAGTGCGGCCGTCAACAAGATGCTCGACTCGCTCGGCGTAGAGCCCGAAAGCATCCACTACGACAACTTCGGCGGATAATCCGTTAAAGTCCCGCCTCAACATAAATTGAGGGTTCGTGGTCTTAAAATCATTTAAACTGTTTTAATGATGTGCCAAAAATTTGTATCTTTGGCACATCATTTCTTTTAATATTATACTTACTTATAAATGAAACCATTACTTTTATCACTCATGGCCGCAGCAGTAGCGACTTTGCTTGCTTGTTGCAACTCTAAAAAAACGACCGACGAGACTCTTACCACAAAGCCCGCTGTTATGTGGGTAGATGCGGAAGCAAACTATGCGCGCTTCAACAACGCCGACTCGATTGATAAGTATGTAGACATGGTGGCCGACCTCGGTTTCACCCACCTTGCCGTCGACGCGCGCCCTATTTCGGGTGAACTCATGTATGACAGCGATCTCGCACCCCGCTTCAAGGGCATGCGTAACGTCGTTGAACCCGATTCCACGCTCGACTACCTCGGCCACTTTATCGAGCGTGCACATGACCGCGGCATGAAGGTTCTTTTTTCGCTGAATGTGTTCTGTGCCGGACACAACTTCTTTGACAAAGGTCTTATTTTCACAGATCATCCCGAGTGGGCATCTATGGTTCAGGATCCTGAGCGCGGCATAGTACCCATCACGGCGATGAAACACAAAGCCGACAAATACGGCGCTATGGTCAACCCTATAATCCCCGAGTACCAGACCTACATCATCGATGTGATGAAAGAGATGCTCACCAAGTATCCCGAGGTTGACGGCCTCATCCTTGACCGCGGCCGCTATGACGGTATCACAGCCGATTTTTCGGACCTTTCGCGCACCGAATTTGAAAAATTCCTTGGAAAGAAACTCGAAAACTGGCCCGATGACGCGCTTAAAATCGTGCGCACAGAGAGCGGACGTGACAGCCTGATAAGAGGAGAGCATTTCAACGACTGGATTTACTGGCGTTCGAAGAATATAACCGATTTCCTCGCACACGCACGCAAGGAACTTAAGGCAGTAGACCCCGACATGATCTTCTCGCTCTACTCGGGAGCCTGGTATCCTTCATATTATGAGGTTGGCGTGAACTTTGCGTCGAACACTTACGACCCCTCGGGCGATTTTTCATGGGCCCGCGAAGACTATAAAGATACCGGCTATGCCGAGCTCATCGACCTGTACATGACCGGCAACTATTACACCGACATCACTATCGAGGATTTCGAGAACAACCCCGACCCCATCTGGAACGAAACCGACTTTGAAGGACACACCGGCGACTGGTACTGCGTGGAAGGCTCCTGCAAGCACCTGCGTGACATCCTTGGTCCCAACAAGTTCCTGGGCGGCGTGCTGGTCGACCAGCTGTACAACGATATCGACCGCCTGCCCGAATCGATGGCAATGAATGTAAAAGAGAGCGACGGCCTGATGATGTTTGACATCGTACACGTAATCAATGCCAATATCTGGGATAAAGTGCGCGAGGGAATGATCCAGAGCGGATATATACCTGCCGAGAACAATTAACCCTACATTTAAGGTATTATATATAATCAACCGCCCGATGATGCTTATTGCAATCGTCGGGCGGTTGAATTTGAAGCAGTCAAGATCCTTACAGGTTTGTTGCAATTGCACTGAGTTTCATGTCTCTTTATAGCCTCGACAAATAGTATGTTATAAACTTATGTTTTGTAACATACTGCATTTTATTGCCAAATTGAATAAAGATGCCTAAATTGGCAACGTTTTTATAAGCCGAAAGCTCCGAAACACTTTCAAACTATCGGCACGCTTTGATTGTTAAGACTCATGTCGCGTGTCACGTGTACGGGACCAAGGTTTGAAAAACAGCCGAGAGTTATGTCATTTATTCATCCTAAATCTCAATAACATGAAGATTTACCAAACTAAAGAACTTAAGAACATCGCCTTGCTCGGAAGCAAAGGCTCGGGAAAAACCACACTTGCTGAAGCTATGCTTTACGAGTGTGGAGTTATAAAACGTCGCGGCAACGTAGAGTCGGGAAATACCGTAAGCGACTACTTTCCTGTAGAGAAAGAGTACGGTTACTCGGTGTTCTCGACTATATTTTATGCCGAATTCTTAAATAAAAAGATCAACGTTATCGACTGCCCCGGCAGTGATGACTTCGTGGGCAACGCCATCACAGCTCTTAATGTGACCGACACCGGTGTTATCCTCGTTGACGCCCAGCATGGCGTGGAGGTGGGAACACAGAACATTTTCCGCACCACCGCCCAGCTCAAAAAGCCTGTTATCTTTGCCATCAACCAGCTTGACGGCGAGAAGGCCGACTATGAGAACGTAATAGAACAGATGCGCGAAATCTTCGGCAAGAAAGTCATTCCTATCCAGTACCCGCTATCGTGTGGTCCAGGCTTCAACGCCATGATCGACGTTCTGTTGATGAAGAAATACTCATGGGGACCCGACGGCGGTGTTCCCACAATCGAGGATGTTCCCGCCGAGGAACGCGAAAAAGCCCTCGAACTGCAACAGCAACTCGTAGAGGCTGCGGCCGAGAACGATGAGGGCCTGATGGAGAAATTCTTCGATCAGGGAATACTTACCGAAGACGAGATGCGTGAAGGCATCCGCAAGGGCCTTGTAGACCGTTCGATATATCCCGTATTCTGCGTGAGCGCTCTCAAAGACATGGGCGTGCGCCGCATGATGGAATTCCTTGGCAACGTCGTGCCCTTCGTTGAGGATATGCCGGCACCCGTCGACACCGAGGGCAATGAGGTTAAACCCGACAGCAACGGCCCGCTAAGCCTGTACGTGTTCAAGACCACCGTCGAACCACACATCGGTGAGGTTCAGTATTTCAAGGTAATGTCGGGCACACTCACAGCCGGCGTTGACGTTGACAATATAAGCCGCGGCAGCAAGGAACGCATCGCACAGGTTTACTGTGTATGCGGCCAGATCAAGACTCCTGTCGACAAGATGGAGGCCGGCGATATCGGCGCCACCGTTAAGCTTAAAGACGTGCGCACGGGCAATACACTCGATGCAAAGGGCGTAGACATAGCATTCGATTTCATCAAATATCCCGCTCCCAAGTATTCACGCGCAGTGCGTCCCGTGACAGAGAGCGACGCCGAGAAACTCAACGTGATCCTTACCCGCATGCACGAGGAAGACCCCACATGGGAAGTCGTGCAGTCGAAGGAGCTGAAACAGACCATCCTTTCGGGCCAGGGTGAATTCCACCTGCGCACACTGAAATGGCGCGTCGAGAACAACGACAAACTCCCCATCGTGTTTGAGGAACCCAAGATACCTTACCGCGAGACTATCACAAAGGCTGCCCGCGCCGACTATCGCCACAAGAAACAGAGTGGTGGTGCCGGACAGTTTGGTGAAGTACACATCATCATCGAGCCTTACACCGAGGGAATGCCTGCTCCCGACACATACAAGTTCGGCAACCAGGAATTCAAGATGAACGTGCGCGACACGCAGGAGATACCGTTGGCATGGGGTGGCAAACTCGTTGTTTGCAACTGTATCGTGGGCGGTGCAATCGATGCACGCTTTATCCCGGCTATCGTCAAGGGCCTCATGGACCGCATGGAGCAAGGCCCGCTCACAGGCTCGTATGCCCGCGACGTGCGCGTATGCATCTATGACGGCAAGATGCACCCGGTTGACTCGAACGAAATCTCGTTCCGTCTCGCCGGCCGTAACGCATTCTCAGAGGCCTTCCGCAACGCTAATCCCAAGGTGCTTGAGCCCGTTTACGACGTTGACGTATTCGTACCTGCCGACGTTATGGGCGACGTTATGAGCGACCTGCAGGGACGCCGTGCCATAATCATGGGCATGTCGAGCGAGAACGGCTTCGAGAAGATCACAGCCAAGGTGCCCTTGAAAGAAATGTCATCGTACTCGACAGCACTCAGCTCGATCACAGGCGGACGCTCTTCGTTCACAATGAAGTTTGCCGGCTACGAACTCGTTCCCGGCGACGTTCAGGAGAAACTCCTCAAGGAATACGCTGAAAAGAATACTGAAGAGTAACGGCCTGAAAATTACGACTATGTAATACCCAACTTTATATCCTTGGCCGCCCCACCGACAATGCACACTAAACGTCGTGGGGCGGTCTTTTTTTGTGGCAGGCAAAAAAATTAGCGCGAAAGTATTGCATGATTAAAAAATAAGTTATACCTTTGCACCGTTGAAAACAACAACACATGGTGAGTTTAGCTCAGTTGGTTAGAGCGTCGGATTGTGGTTCCGAAGGTCGTGGGTTCGACCCCCACACCTCACCCCCGGAAATAATAAAAGCCTTGCTTACCAACCTGGAGCAAGGCTTTTTTGTTATTCTTCTAACTTAGATATTGTTTAAAATGTTACAATACACTCTCACCGACAACGACAATATAGGAATCGTAGAACAAACACGCATGGCGATTAATGCCGGGTGTGCGTGGATAGAGGTTGACCCTACCAATGTTCCCGATACAACTCTTGATGAAGTTATAGAATTGTGTCGAGACCGAGAGATCATTCTTGTGTTCAGACATCACGACGTTCTGCTTGAAAAGACACGTGTGCATGGCGTTCATCTTGGCGAGGGAGATGCCAAGCCCCTACAACTGAGGGAGCGCCTCGGCGGGCATCCCATCATCGGTGTTGACGTGACGACCGAGTCGGCCCTCGCTCCGCTAAAACGTGCCGATGTCGATTATGTAGTGCTCGAAGGTTATCCCGAGAAGTCGACACTGTCGATGATTTCCAATCTGCAGCAAAAACAGGTCGAGCAAAATATTCTTATTCCCATTGTTGTATCGGGCAAAATTGTACCCGGCGAGATACAGTCGATCGTCGATGCCGGAGCATCGGGAATAAACATAGACATCTCGTCGCTGCAAGGGCCTGAATACGAGGCTTCGCTTGCATCATTCATCAGCGCCTGCAACAATGTGGTGAGATGAGCCCCCACGCAAAAACATGGATCAAGATAGCCATTCCGGTAATCATAGGCGTGGCTGTCGCCATATTGCTTTTCCATAACGATTTTAATGCCGAGACGCTGCGCATGGTCGATTTTGACAGTCGGGCATGGTGCGGAATAGGTCTTGCTCTGCTGTGCGTGTGTGGACGCGAAGCCGGCATGGCATGGCGATACCGCACACTGAGCGGAGACCGGCTGTCATGGAAAGCATCACTAAGGGTTACCATGTTATGTGAATTCACTTCATGTATCACACCAACATCGGTAGGAGGAAGCGCGGCGAGCGCGATATTCATGACTCGCAACGGACTTACAGCGGGACGCTCTACTGCCGTCATGCTCACGACACTGTTTCTTGACGAGCTATTCATCACCCTGATTGTCCCGATAACGTTCCTGTTGATACCTTACAGGGAATTATTCGGTTTCGGCAACGAGGCTCTTGCCCATGACCTGCAGTTAGGATTCTGGCTTGTCTATGGCATTCTCGCCGCATGGAGCCTCGTACTATGGCTGGGACTGTTCGTAGCACCGTCAAGCATAAAGAAAATATTGGTAAAAGTGTTTTCTTTGCCCCTAATAAGGCGATGGAAACCTGCCATCGAGGAAGCTGGTGATGACATTATCACGACCGCACGGGAGCTACGAAGTTGCCCGTTCTCGATATGGATTAAATCGTTCGGAGCCACGGCCCTATCATGGATGTCAAGGTTCCTCACAGTCAACGCTCTGCTATGGGGATTTGTAGCCGGAGCCGACCAGATTCTTGCCCTTGGCCGGCAGATAGCCGTGTGGGTGCTGTTGATGTTCACCCCCACTCCCGGTGGCAGTGGAATGAGCGAATGGATTTTCACAAAATACTATGGTGATATAATCGCATCGGCAACGATAATAATGATTATCGCTCTGCTATGGCGCATTCTCACATACTACCTGTACCTTATCATAGGTATTCCTCTTATACCTTCGTTATCAAAGAAACACAAAAAGATATGAGCAAACTTACATTTGCAGGTTTTATCCCTGCACGCTATGCATCGACCCGTTTTCCGGGAAAACCGCTTGCCGACATAGGCGGCATGACAATGATTGAACGCGTCTATCGCCAGGCTTCCAAGGCTCTTGACGAGGTTTATGTAGCTACCGACGACAAGCGCATCTACGACGCGGTCATGGCTTTCGGAGGACGTGTAATAATGACAGGCGAGCACCATCGCAGCGGCACCGACCGCTGTTATGAGGCTTACTGCAATGCCGGATGCAAGGCCGACGTCATCATAAACATTCAAGGCGACGAACCATTTGTTGACCCCACACAGATCGAAGCTATAAAACAGTGTTTCGATGCAGCCGGAACCCAGATTGCAACCCTTGTGAGACCGTTCGACCCCGCGAGAGGCTTTGATGCTCTTTTTGACAAGAACACGCCCAAGGTTGTGATGGACAACGATATGAATGCTATGTACTTCAGTCGCTCGATTATCCCCTACGTGCGTAACTATGAGTGGAAAGAGTGGCTCGACCATGCCGACTACTTCACACACATAGGCATGTATGCCTATAGAGCCGACGTGCTTAAGGAACTCACAGCCCTGCCTCAATCGACACTTGAGATTGCCGAATCGCTCGAACAATTGCGCTGGCTGCAAAACGGCTACAAAATAAAATGTGGCGTATCTACTTGCCCCACAATTGGAATCGATACCCCCGAAGATCTCGAACAGGCTCGCCAATATGTCAAAACGCTCAATGATTGACCGCACGATCGCACCGCAAGTTCACGATGTGCAGTTTATGCCAATGCCACAGGTGAAAAGGCAGAGGCTCGCCAACGGCATCGAACTCGTGACCCTTGACAGCCGCGACATCGACGAAGTGACGCGAATAACAATGTCGTGGCAGGGAGGCAGCCTCGATGCCGACGTAGCTCCGGCAGCCGAGATTGCCGCTCAGCTTGTGAAAACCGGAAGCCGCAAACTTGATGCCGACGCCGTGGCCGATCTCCTCGACTATAACGGCGCATGGCTTAACGCCGAATTGATAGGACACAACAATTCGCTCACGCTGTTCTCGCTAAACCGCACCCTCGACACGCTATTGGCGGCAATGGTCGATATGATCAACGAACCGCTCTATCCCGCCAACGAGTTCAGCACGATTCGTGACAAAGTCGCAGCAACGAGGGCTACGGCACTCGAGCGTGTAACCACGCATGCCGATGCGCTTGACCACCGTCTGGCTTTCGGTCCGGGACATCCCATGTCGAGACAATACACGCCCGAGGAAATCAACGACATAACACTGGAAATGGCAATTTCGGCATCGAAAAAACTGAAAGGGCGACAGGCGCCTGTAGTATTTGTCGTAGGTCACCTCACACCCCATGTTCTCAAAACACTGGAACATCACCTTCTGCGACTCGAATGTGACGCCGACAATCACGGTATAGTCAACGTCATTCCGGCTGTTACAGCCCCATCCACGACATTACATGACGAGATGCCACATGCACTCCAAAGTGCTATACGCGTCACCAGCCCCACCATCAACCGTTCTCACCCCGAGTATGAGGATGTCAGACTCATGACCACCGCATTGGGAGGATACTTCGGAAGCAGGCTCATGACTTCCATACGAGAAGAAAAAGGCTTGACCTACGGCATCAATGCCGGCGTATACGGCCATCGCGAGGGAGCATTCATTACAATCAACAGCCAGTGTGACAATCGATACGCCCGGCAGGTCATAACCGAGATAGAACATGAAATAGAAAAGCTGGCCACAGTTCCTATGTGCAACGACGAACTCACCGCGGTGAAACAGACAGCTACAGGCTCGCTGCTTGCAATGCTCGACACCCCGTTCAGCATCATGGATTATTACATTGTACAGCGCCATATGCTCACGCCCGATGATTACTTCGCTCGACAGCAAAACGCCATAGCCCGTCTTACGCCCGAATCGATACGTGACACCGCCCGACGATATCTTGTTGACAAAGTGCGACTGATATCGACCGCAGGCGCAACATGTTAAACAATTTTAACTAAGTGTAAAAATCAAAATGACTATCTTTGCACTCGTAAATAAAAACACAATTTAAACCACTCATACACCGATGAAGAAAAGCGCATTGCAGGTGGCTCGCGCAGCTTACGAGCCCAAACTCCCCATCGTACTGACCGGCGCCGTAAAGGCAGTAGCCGGCGAGGCAACACAGTCGGTAGCCGACCAGGAGGCTATCAAGGAATTGTTTCCCAACACTTACGGTCTTCCCGAACTCACATTTGAGAAAAACGCCAATCCCGCACAGGGCCAGCCCATCAACGTGGGTGTAATCCTCTCAGGCGGTCAGGCTCCCGGCGGACACAACGTGATAAGCGGTCTTTTTGACGGCATCAAGAAAATCAACAAGTCGAGCCGCCTCTATGGCTTCCTCATGGGCCCCGGCGGATTCGTTGACCACCAGTATATTGAACTCACAGCCGACATCATCGACGAGTACCGCAACACAGGCGGCTTCGACATCATCGGTTCAGGTCGTACAAAACTCGAGAAAAAAGAGCAGTTTGACAAGGGTCTTGAAATCCTCAAGGAGCTCGATATCAAGGCTCTCGTAATCATAGGCGGCGACGACTCCAACACCAACGCTGCCGTGCTCGCCGAGTACTACAAGCAGATCAATGCCGGCGTACAGGTTATCGGCTGCCCCAAGACCATCGACGGCGACCTCAAGAACGAGCAGATCGAGACATCATTCGGCTTCGACACCGCAACCAAAGTTTACTCGGAGGTTATCGGCAACATCGAGCGCGACTGTAACTCAGCCCGCAAATACTGGCACTTCATCAAACTGATGGGCCGCTCGGCATCACACATCGCCCTCGAGTGCGCACTCCAGACACAGCCCAATATCTGCATCATCTCGGAGGAAGTTGAAGCCAAGAACATGACCCTCAACGAGGTAGTAGACGGCATCGCAGCCGTAGTAGCCGAGCGCGCCAACCGTGGCTGCAACTTCGGTACCGTACTCATCCCCGAAGGCCTCATCGAGTTCATCCCCGCTGTCAAGAAACTCATCGCCGAGCTCAACGACCTTCTCGCAGCCAACGCTGCCGAATTTGCCGCCGTACCCGCCGACGAACAGCGTCAGTACATCATCAGCCACCTCAGCGCCGAGAACGCAGCCGTTTACGAGTCGCTCCCCGCAGGCGTAGCACGCCAGCTCAGCCTTGACCGCGACCCCCACGGCAACGTACAGGTATCGCTTATCGAGACCGAGAAACTCCTCAGCGAGATGGTAGGCAAACGCCTCGCACAGCTCAAAGCCGAGGGCAAATACTGCGGCAAATTCTCGACACTCCACCACTTCTTCGGCTACGAAGGACGTTGTGCAGCTCCCTCAAACTTCGACGCCGACTACTGCTATGCACTCGGCTTCAACGCATCGTGCCTCATCAACGCCGGCGTAACCGGTTACATGTCGTCGGTTCGCGGCCTCACCAAACCCTCAGTGCAGTGGATTGCCGGTGGTATACCTATCACAATGATGATGAACATGGAGCGTCGCAACGGCGAGCTGAAACCCGTTATCCAGAAAGCGCTTGTACGCCTTGACGGAGCCCCCTTCAAGAAGTTTGCCGCACAGCGTGACGACTGGGCAATCAACACCTCGTTCATCTATCCCGGCCCCATCCAGTACTTCGGCCCCGCAGAGGTATGTGACCAGCCCACGATGACTCTGAAATACGAGCACGAGAAAAAGTAAAACATATCACAATGATATGTGACCCCCAATCGGGCCGGGGGTAAAAGCAAAAACGTGGCCCGGCCTAACTAACAGCTTGCAGCAATGGCACCCCACCCGCCCCGCGCGGTTCCGGTGCCATTGTTCTTTTCACTCAATTATCTTCCTATGCCATAATAATTTGACTAAGACTATCAGAATAATACATTGTGAGGGGGAGGGATTTTTGGTGGATTAGTTGGATTTATTTATTAATTTGTATTAATTTTGTGGTCATTATTGTGCAATATTTTTAATAAAGCGCAGGTATTATTTTCAACTCTCTCAAACCCCGAGTGTAATGATTACATCCATAATTAATGCTAAAATCGTCGGCACGAATTCGATTGCCGAGAATGGCTACGTGATTATAAAAGATGGCTTGATTGCCGAAACCGGCGTCGGCTCGCCTGCCGAGGTAAATGCCGACGAAACGATAGATGCCCAGGGTAAATATGTCTCGGCCGGCTTCGTTGATCTTCACACCCATGGCGCCGGTGGCGCCGACCTGATGGACGGTACGGTCGAGGCTTATCTCACGGTTGCCCGCACTCATGCCCGCTACGGTACCACGACGTTCCTGCCTACTACTCTGACGTGTCCCGACGATGAGCTTTTCCGCACTTTTGACACGCTCAAGGAGGCTCGCAAGCTTAATTGCGACGGTGCCCGCATGGCGGGTTTCCATCTCGAGGGGCCCTACTTTGCATACAGCCAGCGAGGGGCTCAGGACCCGGCCAATCTTAAGAATCCCACGCCCGAGCATTACAATGCCATCCTGGCTGCTACCGATGACATAAAGCGCTGGAGTGTGGCTCCCGAGCTGCCCGGCGCGCTTGAGCTGGGTCGCTTGCTGTCGGAGCGTGGCATTATTGCCTCAATAGGACACACCGACGCCATTACCGACGAGGTTATCGCGGCCCACGAAGCAGGCTACTCGCTGATGACACACCTGTATTCAGGAATGTCGGGGGTGACACGTCGTAACGCTTATCGATATGGAGGCGCAGTGGAGGCAGCATTCCTGCTCGATGACATGGATGTGGAGATCATCGCCGATGGCATTCATCTGCCAAAAGAGTTGCTTAAACTGATATACAAGATAAAGGGCCCTGACCGCATTGCGCTTATAACCGATTCGATGCGCGCCGCAGGCATGCCAGAGGGTGAATACCGCCTCGGAAGTCTCACCGAGGGGCAGATTGTCGTTGTGGAAGACGGAGTTGCCAAACTGATGGACCGCTCGGCTTTCGCCGGAAGCGTTGCCACGGCCGACCGCCTTGTGCGCACCATGATACAGAAGGCCGAGGTCCCGCTTGTCGACGCCGTCAAGATGATTACGGCCACCCCGGCACGTATTCTCGGTATGGAAGATACCATCGGCCACCTGAAGCCGGGCTACAACGCCGACATAGTAATTTTCGATGACAATATAAACGTATGCCGCACGATAATTGGTGGCAAAACCGTTTTCAAAGCATAAATCATAATAGCATTATAAATCTAAAAAAATGAGCATCAAATCTCTCTCTCAACCGGCGTCAATGTCGCGTAAGAATGTATTCGTGGGCATTGCTATAATCGGTCTGGTATTCTTTATCATGGGCTTCGTCTCGTGGGTCAATTCCATATTGATTCCGTTTTTCAAGATAGCCTGTGAACTCACCACATTCCAGTCTTATTTCGTCACCTTCGCATTCTATATCGCATACCTTGTAATGTCAATCCCGGTTGCATACATGCTCAAGCGCACCGGCTACAAGCGTGGAATGACCTATGGCTTCGTCTTCCTTGCCGTGGGCGCCGCGTTGTTCGTCCCGGCGGCTATGAGCCGTACCTACTGGGTATTCCTTCTCGGCCTCTTCACGATGGGCACCGGACTGGCTGTGCTTCAGGCAGCAGCCAACCCCTATATTACCATCATAGGCCCTATCGAGACCGCTGCAAGGCGCATAAGTATCATGGGCGTGTGCAACAAGTTTGCCGGTATCATCTCCCCGCTCATTTTCTCGGCTGTAGTCTTAGGCAAGAGCAAGGCTATCCTCGAGCAGGTGCAGAAAGGACTGCTTGAAGGACAGGCCAAGGAGGATGCGCTCACACAGCTTCTTGACGGCGTGATTATGCCCTACGCCGTTCTGGCATTGCTGCTTGTGGGGATAGGCGTTTTCATCTATCTGTCGAAACTGCCCGACATCAATCCCGAGGATGAGGACGCAACGACATCCGAGGCTACAAAGGGCAAGAACTCTGTACTGCAGTTCCCCTATCTCGTGCTTGGAGTGCTCGCGCTATTCTTCCACGTAGGTTCTCAGGTGATAGCCATCGACACCATCATCAATTATGCCGGCGAGATGGGCATCAACCTCATCGAGGCCAAGGTGTTCCCCTCGTTCACTCTGGGCGCAACGCTCGTAGGATATCTGCTCGGTATATGCCTGATTCCGCGCGTCATATCGCAGAAAAACGCCCTTATAGTGTGTACTGTGATAGGTCTGCTACTGTCGCTGGGCGTCGTGCTGACCGATGTAGACGTAAACTTCCTGGGCCACCCGTCGAAGCTGTCGATATGGCTTCTTGCAGCCCTGGGATTCCCCAACTCGCTGATATATGCCGGAATATGGCCTCACGCGATACGCAATCTGGGCCGATTCACCAAGATAGCGTCATCGCTGCTTGTGATGGCCCTGTGCGGCAACGCCATAATGCCCCAGATATATGCCTACGTGGCCGATTCTACCCACAGCCTGCAGGCAGGTTACTGGGTGCTCATTCCCTGTTTTGTGTATCTTATATGGTATGCAGTATGGGGATTCCGCATTACATCATGGAAACGTTAACAAGTGCAATCATAAAAGAACAAAGATATTAAAATGACTATCGACAACCTCACTTATGAGATCTTCCCCACCCGCTCGGAGATGGGACGCAAAGCAGCCGCCGATGTAGCTGCAACCATAAAATCACTGCTTGAGACAAAGCCTGAAATAGGCATGATCTTTGCCGCTGCACCGTCGCAGAACGAATTTCTTGAAGCACTCGTTGCCGACAAGACTATTCCATGGGAGCGTATCAACGCTTTCCACATGGACGAGTACATAGGTCTGAGCCCTGATGCGCCTCAGGGTTTCGGCAATTTCCTGCGCGACCGCATCCTCGGTCAGGTGCCATTCAAGAGCGTAAGCTACATACCCAACGGCAAGGTAGATACCGACAAAGCCATTGCCGACTACTCGGCGCTCCTTAAGAAAACCGGGGTCGACATCACCTGCATGGGAATAGGCGAGAACGCCCACATAGCGTTCAACGATCCTCACGTTGCACGTTTTGATGACCCGGCTATGATGAAGGTCGTAGACCTTGACGAGAAATGCCGCAACCAGCAGGTTCATGACGGCTGCTTCAAGACGCTCGACGAGGTACCCCGCCAGGCCTTCACTCTGACGATTCCGGTGTTGATGAGCGCCCCGTATGTCTTCTGCATTGTTCCGGCCAAGACAAAGGCACAGGCTGTCTACAACACGATCAATGCCGAGGTGTCGGAGAAATATCCGTCAACCATCATGCGCACCCGTCAGGGATGCCGCATGTACCTCGATGCCGACAGCGCTTCGATGCTGTAAGCCGACAATCCACTACACACAAATGGTCTCACCGGGGGATATCCCTCGGTGCAGCCTCGCATATACCTGACTCTAAGTAATCGCAAATTACGCCAGTTAGTTGGAGCTATTTTTTGAACCGCAAATTTCGCAGATTTCGCAAATTTTTTTCTTTTAAACGCGTATTCTTATTCCGCGTTGCTACATAAGCGTTCTATTATTATAATTAAGGAGGAACGATTTTCGCGCATTTCGCACATTTTGGGGCGTGGATTTGAACCGCAGATTACGCGGATTTCGCAAATTTATTTTTTTCAAACGCGTATTGCGCGTATTGAGCACATTATATTAATATTGAAATTATGAGTTTCTCATTCCCCCAAAATAATTTGCGTAATTTGCGATTCTTAAAATGTAATTTGCGGTTCAATCCTCGCACCTTGAACCTAAAAGTGTTATATTTGTGGTATATTTATACCATGAAACAAACTTCTCAACATATAATTTTGTTCATCGCGGCGGTTATCTCGCTGTATGCATTGTCGTTACCCTCGTGTTCCAACCCCGCCGACCGCACCGTGCGCGACAAGCTCGCGCTCGTCGACACCCTTTTGCTGTCCGACCCCGGCGCCGCGCTCGACACCCTCGCCACCCTCCCCGACTCCATCGCCCACCCCTCGACAGCCGCCTGGCGCGACCTCCTGACCGTCAAAGCAATGAGCAAAGCTCATAACGAAACCATCGATGAAAACAAGGCAAAATCAGCCGCATTTTACTACGATGGGCACGGAGACTCGCTCGAAACTCAGTCGCGCTATTATTACGGTTATATGTTAATTTTACATAAAAAACACGATCAAGCTCTCGTCGAGTTATACAAAGCCTTCAATCTCGCCCAGAACCAAAATGATATCTTCTTTTCGGCTATGAGTTCCCGAGGGATCGCGAATGTTTATTCAGAGTTCTATGCACTTGACGACGAGCTTTACTGGAATGACAAGTCGGTTGAATTGTTCAAGCAGGCTCATAAACTGCTACATGCTGCCGATGCTGAGTTAACCGCGATCAACACTCTAAAGTATATTGACCCTAAAGCGGCAAAAGAACGATTTGACAGTATTGATTCAAGTTATAATCTTAATGACAAGTACTATACCACACATCGCGACCAGATACATTTTGAAATTCTCTATATTAATAAAGAGTTCAAAAAAACGATTGAGCATGCACAAAGTATGCTTGAAAATGGTCAGCAACTCTCATCTAATAAATGGTCAAAGCTTTCAGAAGCTTACATTTACAATGGAGATATCACATCGGCTCGCGAAGCCCTCGACTCGGCTATCGCTCTCCAGACAACCCGGCAAGACAGCCTTCTCAATGACATGACATTGAGCATCTATCAATACAAGACCGGCGATTATCGCCAAGCCTACCGCAGTAACAACAGCTGGGCCCATGGCTCGGCCGATATATCGCAATCACTGCTGAAACATCCCGGTACCAAGCAGTTGACCGAATACTACAGGCTACAGTCGGATATAAATCAAAAAGACCGCG
>CANDNO010000035.1 GCA_947386115.1 uncultured Muribaculaceae bacterium | reverse complement strand
AATGACTCGACGATTGACCGCCTTGCATTTAACATTTATTGTCGAACCGGCTCTTGATGAGCGTTAAAAAGAAGTAGACTTGGAATAAAGGTGGGCGAGTGCATGTGAGGCCATAGGGGCCGGCAGCGATGAGAAAGGAATTATGAGCAGGTCTACGGCCGAGTCGCGGTAGTTGAGCTCTATGTGGTCATTTTTTTCAATGACCGAGTGTAGATTGCTTCCCGGCAGATTGATTGCCGGGCGGGCGGTGGCTGTCTCGTCGTCGGATGGTTCGAAATTGACAGTGAGTTTCCCTTCCGGCTCGATCGTTACGCGGTGGGGGCGTGACATTGCCGCAGCCTCGGGCTTGAGCAGATAGCTGTAGTAGGCAATCATCAAGGCCGGTGGAAGCAACATTAGCAGCCAGATGAATGCTGCGAAAAGATAAGCGGCATCCCACAGCGACGCTATGGCAAACAGGGCCATAGGGGCAACCGCTACCCACCACCACCGCCCGGCGAGCCTTGACATGGCTGCGCGGGCATAGGTGGCCGGTGTGACGGTGATTACCTCGCTGGTAACAGGCGGAATATTTGTCAATTCACGATACACGACAATTCTCAATTCAGATACGGTCAAGCACGGTGCCTATGAGGTCGGTGACTGCGGTCTTGTAGTTGGGGTTTGCATCGGTGTTCATGCGGTTGGCAATGATGGTGCACACGGTCATGGCGCGGTGTCCCATTAGTCGGCCGAGGCCCTGGAGCGGTGCGCTTTCCATCTCGTAGTTGGTGATACGGCGGCCGTTGTGCTCGAACTGTTCGATGGTGTGGTTGAGCGTGGGCGATGCAAGCGGCAGGCGTAGCTGACGGCCTTGCGGACCGTAGAAACCAACGGCCGAGATGGTGTTGCCGCGTACCATGTCGTCGCGACCTATGCGGTCAACGAGTTCGGCGTCGGCATTGACTACGTATGGGTTGGCCCACAGCGGGTTCCAGGCGGTCTTCTCGATGAAAGCTTTCTCGAAGTCGAGGTCGGCGACCTCGTTGCGACCGGCGTAGTAGTTGAGCACGCCGTCAAAGCCGATGGCTTTTTCGGCAATGACGGCCGTGCCGAGTTTGAGCTCGGGCTGCAGGGCGCCCGATGTGCCTATGCGTACCAGTGTGAGCTGGCGGTGTACGGGGTTGATCTCGCGAGTCTCGAAGTTGATGTTGGCGAGAGCGTCGAGTTCATTGATAACGATATCGATATTGTCGGGGCCTATACCGTGGCTCAGGCACATGATGGGCTTGCCCTGATAGGTGCCTCCTATGGTGTGAAATTCGCGCGACGAAACTTCGAACGTGCGGGTGTCGAAAAAGTTGGCAACGATATTGACGCGGGCGGGGTCGCCTACGAGTATGACGCGGTCGGTGAGCATCTCGGGTCGCAGGTGGAGGTGAAACACCGAGCCGTCGGAGTTTATAATTAGTTCAGAGGAAGGGATGATACGTTGTTCCATGATATGTCTTTTTGAAGTTTGGTTATTTATTTAACAATGACGCGGGGTCAATGGTTTGAATTACTTGATAACGGTTGCCCGGTTCCATGGCTACGATGCCTCTCATCTCGAGGCCTATCATTATTGTCATGATCTTTGATGCCGGCATCCCGGTCACGGCCGACAGCGTGTCATTGTCGCATCCCCGGGTGAGCATGATGTGGTGCAGGAGTGTGCGCTCGTCGTCGGTCAGAGTCGACGTTATGTCGGCACGGCTTTCGGCCTGATTGGTCGCCGATGGTTTCAGCGGCCATCCCAGAGCCTTGATAAGGTCGTCGGCGCTTTGTATGCAGCGGGCTATGCCATTTGTGAGCAGCTTGTTGCATCCTATGCTGTAGTTGTCGGTGACACGGCCGGGAAGTGCAAATACCGGAGTGCCGCATTTCGCAGCCAGTCGAGCTGTGGCGAGAGCTCCTCCCTGTTCGCCCGATTCTACGACTACGAGAGCGTCGCAGAGGGCTGCCACGAGGCGGTTTCGAGCGAGGAAATTGTATGGGCTGATGGCTGCGTCGTGGCGATAGTCGGTGAGAATCATGCCGCCGTTTCGTACCATGCGACCGGCAACGTCGCGGTGTACGGCCGGGTAAATGCGGTTAAGGCCGTGCCCCACAATGGCTACTGTGGGTATTCCTTCCGCGATCGAAGCTTTGTGAGCGGCTACATCTATTCCGTAGGCAAGGCCACTCACGGTGGCTATGTCATCAACACGCTCGGCGAGGTCGGCAACGAAACGTTCGGTAAAGGAGTTGCCGTAGGCTGTGGCATGGCGTGTGCCTACGATTCCCACCAGTCGCGAACTGTTGAGGTCGGTGCTACCGACAGTGTAGGTCATGACCGGAGCTTTCTCGGCCCGGAGAAGCCGTTCGGGATAGTCGGGGTCGCGGTACCAGCGGGGAGTGATATTTTTTTCGATAATGAATTCGACTTCCGAGCGGGCATTTTCGAGAGCGCTGTAGCGGGTCTGAACCGATACAAGCGAGCGGGGAACGGTCGTCGCACCCTTTATCTCGGCCTCGGTAGCCTGCAACACATCGAGCGGGCTGTCAAACACCGACAGCAGCTTGTCGGCAAGTCTGACATCCATGCCCGGCAGCATTGACAGCGCTATGCGGGCCGCGAGAGTATCTCGGTCAACGGTCATTATTGCTTAGGTATGGTCCGAAGGCCGATTGCAACTCGTCGCCGCGCGACAGCTTGCCGTCGTGAAGTATGACAACGGTGATAAGAGCGCGGAGAACCTGCACGCCATCGGCGCGATATATGTCTTGCTGGAATATGTATCGGGGGCCGCGGCGGCGTATATTGAGGCAGCTTACCATCGTGTCGCCGAGCGTGAGCGGAGTCATGTAGTCAATCTCGGCGCGCGACAGCACGGGATCGTAGCCCTGCATGTGCATGTCACGGAACGAGTAACCTATTGAGTCACAGAACTCGTGGCGCGTGTGCTCGAGATAGTGGAGATAGCGGGCGTTGTTGACAATGCCCTGCACGTCAACTTCATAGTCGCGCACTTTTATTTCGGTGGAGAATGTGTACTTTTTAGTTTCCATGACACCAAAGTTAATATTTTTCTGTTAAAAAATACATGGCGGGGTCAATAAAATAGAGAGAAGAACCTATTTAGCTGCAATCAGAGTGTATGTATATGCGATTTAATATTTATTAACAGATAGAGGAGTGATTATTTTATTATCTTTGCATATCAGTTAAGAGCTCACACAGGCATTTGACAGACAACTTCAAAACAAACTAAGCAATAGAAATTAAAAACAGGATATGCGCGTAAGAATATTAGTAGTCGACGATGAGGAATCTATTTGCGAGATACTAAAGTATAACCTTGAGAAAGAAGGCTATGAGGTGGATACTGCATACAGTGCCGAGGAGGCACTGAGTCTTGATATCTCTTGCTACTCGCTACTTATTGTTGACATTATGATGGACCGCCTGAGCGGTTTTGATTTGGTTAAGAAGCTGAAAAACAATTCGGCAACCGAGAATATCCCTGTAATCTTCTGTTCGGCGCTGTCGGGCGAGGACGATACGGTTATGGGTCTTAACATAGGTGGAGACGATTATATTACCAAACCGTTTGTTATCGGAGCCGTGCTGGCGCGCGTGCGTGCGGTGTTGCGTCGTTCACACGTGGCGCAGACGATTGCCTACAACACACAGAAGGGCCACTATGAACCCGATATCACTTTCAAAACGCTACGTATCGACCGTAATGAGAGGCAATGTTACATTGCCGGACAGCCTGTGACGTTGACTCGTAACGAGTTTGACATACTGCTTTTCTTCCTGGAACACCGTAACCGCATACATTCGCGTCAGGAGATTCTGCGTAACGTATGGCCCAACGAGACAGTTGTAACCAACCGTACCGTTGATGTAAACATAGCCCGCCTGCGTCGCAAACTCGGCGACTACGGACCACACATTACTACACGTCTGGGATTCGGCTATGGCTTTAAAGAGGAAATTTAACCTTCAGGTACGCCTGTTTCTTACATTGGTGAGCCTGTTGTGGGTAGTGGTAATCACCATGGGAATATTACTGTATTCCCATGAGCGCAATTCACGCCGCGAAATGCTCACACAGCAGCTCGATGTATTCAACAGCGTGTTGCTGTCACACTACAGCAAAGGTGATGATATGAAGCAGTATCTCGACTATATGGAGGGGTACTTCGCCGGCACGCCGCTCGATGATATGATGGTGGCCGTATATGATGGCCGCACGGGAAAATACATCGACGGCAGCGGCTACAAAATTGACATCCCCGATGCCTACGATCTCAATAACGATGGCGTTGTCACCGGTAGCGATATGGAGAAAATCACGGTCGACTCGGTAATGTTTGACAAAGACGATTTTTTCTATTATCGCTCATATAACTCGGCCGACTCGTCGTTGTTTGTGCGCACGATAATGCCCTATAACGTTTCGGTGTCTCATGCCTTGACCACCGATGCGTTCATGTGGCTCATTATCTTTGTGATGCTCATTGCGATGACGATAATCGCCTATCTCACGACACGCCATGTGTCGCGTAACATCTCGTTGCTGCGTGATTTTGTCACACGTGCAGCCAACGACCGCGATTTTATCACATTCAATGAGTTCCCCGATGATGAGCTCGGCGATATAACCCGCCAGGTCGTTCACATCTATAACGCGCGTAATGCGGCGGTAGCTGCGCGTGAGCATGAACACAACATGGCATTGCATGCCATCGAGGAGCGTGCGAAGCTTAAACGCCAGCTCACCAACAACATCTCCCACGAGCTTAAAACTCCCGTAGGTATAGTCAAAGGATATATCGATACCGTTCTCGAGGAGCCCGGTATGGATGATAATGCGCGCACGCACTTCCTTACCAAGGCTCAGGCCCAGGTGAACCGTCTGTGTGACCTCCTGGCCGATTTGTCGACAATGACTCGTCTCGAGGAGTCCTCATCGTCGGTGGCAATTGAGCCGCTTGACTTCAGCGAACTCGTTTCAAATACAATCGAGGAGGTGGAGACGAGCGGCATGGCCGGCAATATGAAGCTGAGCATGGCAATGCCGTTCGAGTGTATCGTCATGGGTAACAGATCGCTATTGAGCGCCATGCTGTTGAATCTCATTAAGAACTCGACGTTCTATTCACGCGGCACTGAAATTGTAATCAAGTGTATCGATACAAGCGATCATTATTACTCGTTTGTATTCTATGACGATGGCGTGGGCGTTCCGCCCGAGAGCCTGTCACATCTTTTCGAGCGATTCTATCGCGTCGATACCGGACGTTCGCGCCGCACGGGTGGTACCGGACTCGGACTGCCCATCGTGAAGAGTACGATCAATGCCCTCGGAGGCTCGATATCGGTTGCCAACCGCGAGTCGGGAGGACTACAGTTTACATTCACCCTGCGGCGTCCCAAGAAATGAGACGTTACTGTAGATTATTATTGTTACTTATTATAATGTCAGGGCTTGCGTCTTGTAGCCCTGACGTTTCTTTTGTCACCCTCAGTGGCGGAGTATGGAACACTACCTACACGATAAAGTATCGCGGTGATGCCTCACTGGCCGACTCGGTACAGGTGATAATGAAGCAGGTCGAGATGTCGCTTTCGCCATTCAATGAGGAGTCGGTGATATCGCTCGTCAATCGTAATGAATCGATGGCTGTCGACGAGAATATCCGGCGGGTATTCTCTCTCTCCCGGGAGGTCAATGCCATTTCGGGGAAAGCTTTTGACCCCACGCTGTCGCCGTTGATAAACCTATGGGGTTTCGGTTACACCGGCCATGAGTCGCAGGAACCGTGCGACAGCCTTATAGCATCGACACTCGCTGTTGTGGGCATAGACAGTTGCCGTATCGAAGACGGCGTAATGTATAAGAAAGCTCCCGAAACTACATTCAATTTCAGCGCTGTAACAAAGGGATATGGCTGCGACGAGATTGCGAGAATGCTCAAACGCAATGGGGTCGTGGACTACATGATAGAGATAGGAGGCGAAATTGCTCTCGGCGGGTTGAATGACCGCGGCCGCCTGTGGCGCATAATGATTGACGCTCCGGTCGATACGATAGCGGGTCACGAAGGGTTGATGACCGTTGAATTGAGCGATTGCGGTGTAGCAACTTCGGGAAATTACCGCAATTTCAGAGACACAAAATCTGGCAGAGTAGGGCACACGATAAGTTCTGTGACAGGACGACCTGTGGCTACCTCGACGCTAAGCGCCACCGTGATAGCTCCCGACTGCGCCACCGCCGACGCCCTCGCCACCGCCTGCATGGCAATGCCCGCCGACTCGGCCCTCACGATGATCAACCGGTTGCCCGACGTGAAGGCCCTGCTCGTCACGCTCGCCGCCGACAGCACCTTTACAGTGCTCCAAAGCAATAAATAACCCCCAAACGAGTTATAAAGACAGGAACATGACGTTATGAAGAAAGTTATCACTTATGGCACTTATGACCTCCTGCATCAGGGGCACATCAATCTGTTACGCCGGGCAAAGGAGCTTGGCGATTGGCTCATCGTGGGTGTGACTAACGATAACTTTGACCGTAACAGGGGCAAGCTTAACGTAAAAAACAACGTTCTTGAGCGTGTAGAAGCTGTCAAGGCTACCGGACTTGCCGACCAGATTATCATTGAGGACTATATAGGCCAGAAGATTGATGATGTGCAGAAATATAATGTCGATATTTTTGCAATCGGCTCTGACTGGGAAGGAAAATTTGATTATCTCAATGAGTATTGTCAGGTAGTTTATCTTCCGCGCACCGAGGGTATAAGCAGTACACAGTTACGTGCCGAGGCCCACGAGTGTGTTAAAATAGGCATGGTGGGAGCCGGACGTATAGCTCCGCGTTTTGTGTCGGAATCACGATACGTAGGCGGTGTTGAGATTTCAGGCATATATGATATTGACGGTGAGAAAGCAGCTGAATTTGCCCGGCAGAACGGTATAGGCAATGTTGCCGACAGTTTTGAATCCTTGCTCGACGATGTTACGGCGGTATATGTGGCTACTCCACACCTCACTCACTATGATATTATAAAAAAGTCGCTTTTGGCTCGTAAACATGTGCTGTGTGAAACACCGATGGTGCTTAGTGGTGATCAAGCCCGCGAACTTTACGCCTTGGCCGAGTCGCAGGGTTGCATACTGATGGAAGCCAACAAGACTGCCCATTGTCCGGCCTTCAATCATCTCATCTCTATTATCAAGAGTGGTGAGATAGGTGAGGTTGTTGATATCGATGCCTCGCTGTCAAAGGTGTGGGGTGACCCCACAGTGAGAGAGTTTGATCCCGCGCAGGCCGGCGGCTCTCTGTTTGAACTTGGCAGTTACCCGCTGTTGCCTATTGTCAAACTCATGGGCTGTAACTACGAGGATGTACGCTTCTATTCGCGCGTTTCGGGTGGTATCGATATCTATACCAAGGGCGTGATTCAATATGAGCGTGCTGTGTGCTCATTTAAAGTAGGTCTCGGTGTCAAGACCGAGGGCAATCTTGTTATCTCCGGAACTCATGGCTATGCCTATGTGCCGAGCCCCTGGTGGAAAACCGACTACTTTGAGCTGCGCTACGAGGATCAGAACAACAATAAGAAATTCTTTTATAAGTGGGATGGCGCCGGCCTGCGTTATGAGTTGCAGGAGTTTGTGGCGTGCATTATCAACAAGCGTTATTCATCGGCTCGTCTGCGCCGGCGTGAGAGTGTATGCATGGCCGGTATAATGCAGGCGTTCATGGATCGACATAATTTTATAGAAATATAGTGCTGAATATGAAGACTGCTATCGTTACGGGAGGAACATCGGGTATAGGATGGGGTGTGGCTCAGATGCTGCTGTCAAAGGGGTATCGTGTGTTTGCAACCTATGTCGGTGAGACGGAGCTTACTGATGTCGCCAATTTTTATCCGGTCAATGTTGATCAGAATTCGCGTGAGCAGCTATACAGATTCCTGGATTTTGTGAAGTCTAAGACCGAGACTGTCGATTGTATAGTGTGCAATGCCGGTGTGACAATAAGAAAATCGTTTACCGAGACTACCGATGCCGACTGGGATTGCATGATGAATGTAGCCGTGAATTCCCACTATATTATTATACGCGAGTTGTTCGCGCTTATACCTCACGGTTCGAGAATACTGTTCACCGGCTCGCAGATGGGGCTTAATCCGCATGCCACTGTTTTGGCCTACGGCGTTACCAAGGCAGCCGTGCATGCATTGACGCGTAACCTTGTCAAAGAGTTTGAGGGCACGGGTACGACGGTCAACGCGATTGTGCCCGGTTTTGTCGATACACCGTGGCAGAAGACTAAGCCCGAGGAGATAAAGCAGAATATATATCGCAAGACGGCCATACACCGTTTTGCATCGGTCGATGAGATTGTTGACGCTTACAGATTTTGCATTGAGAACCCATTTGTCAACGGTAGTCTCATAGAGGTTAACGGCGGTTACAGCTATAAATAATCATAGGATTGATATGAAACCGATAACGACGGCCGAGGAGATTCACCACATTTTGCTCGGGATTGGCAAAGAGTTTCACCGCGTGTGTCAGGAGCATGGGATACCCTACTACATGCTTGGCGGGACAATGCTCGGTGCCGTGCGCCATGGGGGATTCATACCGTGGGACGATGATATGGACTTTGGAGTGCCGCGAGAACATTTCGAGAAGCTAAAGGAAATTCTCCGCGCCGAGCTTCCCGAGCCTTATAGAATTGTGACGATTGACGACTCGGATGTCATGGTCGCCGATATCATCAAGATCGAGAACACGCTCACCGAGATGGACGAACTGTATAAGGAAAATTTCAGTCATCACATCGGGCTCAATATTGACATTTTTCCTCTTGACGGTGTAAATGTTGAGGATACCCGAAAGGTGAAACGAGCCATTACCTTAAGCAAGATTCATTATTATCGTTTCCTGTCGCTCAAGCAGCGTAGCGGTGCAAAGAAGATGGCAGCGATGTTGTCGAAGATTGTTCTTGCCGGTGTTAAACGCACGACTCTGCCTCGAAAAATCACACGTATGATAAATTCGGACGTTAATGCCACCCATTATGCAAATATTTATGGAGCGTGGGGTTTGAAAGAGGTTGTCGACAAGAAGATATTCGAGCCGTTGAAGCTTTATCGGTTTGAGGATGTCGAGTTGTGGGGAGTACATGATGCCGACTCTTATCTCAGGCAGCTGTATGGCGACTATATGAAGCTTCCGCCCGAGGATAAAAGACACCTGCACGTAATAGGTTGTCGTTGGAAATAACCTGTATCAATTATATATCTTTATGAGCTCTTTATAATGGGCTTGGGGTGAGAAGCGCGAGATTGATTCGCTCGATATTTTAGTGTGATTCCACTTTGTAGTCATGGCGGTGATGATGGCATCTCGCTGTTCATCGGCGTTGTCCCAAGCGTAAGTTACACCGCAATTCTCATTGATTAACTCGGGGATGCCGCCAATGCGAGCTCCGATGACAGGTGTGCCTGCACACAGTGACTCGATTACACCCAGCGGGTTGTTTTCATACCATCGCGACGGGATTATCGACGCGGCTGAACTGCTGAGTAATGCGGCGACATCCTCGGCGCCGAGACGTCCGAGGAAATGTATGTTGCCATGTGAAGCGTGTTCGGCTCTAAGCTGTTCTCCCAGCGGACCGTCGCCTGCAACCATGAACCGGTACTGCGGGAGCCGGGATGCCGTTTCCAGTAGCTGGCTTATGCCTTTCTCCGATGACAAGCGCCCGATATAGCAATAGGTGTCACTGTTTCTGTAACTGCCCACTGACGATGACAGTGTGGTGAGTTTTACGGGGTCGACAAAGTTGCAGAGAACTGTAAGTTTTGATTCGTCGAATCCTGCCTGTGCCATCTTTGTGTACATAAAATGGCTTGGACATATAAACTTGTCGACATGCTGTTCAAGTTTCTTCTTGTTCCATTTTACGGCCTCAATCCATGCAATGAACGATGCGGCCAGTGAACCTTTCATGCATCGTCGTGATACTACATTCCACTTGTCGGTAAAGCATTTCTCGCAGGGTAGCCCGTTGCAAGTACAGCTGTAGGATGGGCATATAAGTTTGTAGTCATGGAGTGTCCACACAACGCGTGCGCCGGCTTTTTTTGCCAGCATGGCCAGGACGGGCGACAGGTAGGAATGGATATTGTTAAGATGCACGACATCGGGACGGAAATCGGCAAGAATGCGGTTGAACGACTGCTTTATGTCGCCCATGCCGAGGGTACGCTTCATGGCGTTGAGCAGTGTCATCGGTGAACCGCCGAAGCTTACCTGTGATGCAAAATACTCCGACCACTGCGAGTCGATATTATCGGGATAGTCCATAGCGTAAACGGCTGCCTCGTGTCCGTGCTCTCCGAGCAGTTTCTCTAGATTGAGCGTGCACACGCAGTCGCCGCCGCGTGGATAGTAAAACTTATTGACAATAAGAACTCGCTGCTTAGTCATACAAGAAGTCGATTAGTTTGTCCAGATCGGCTTTCTGCCGAGCGGTTATAAGTTCGTAACGTTCAGAGCCTCTTGCCGAGAAATCGGCATGTGTGGCTGGGTTGGTAATCATAAGTATGCGGCTCATGATCTCCTCGACCGACAGCGGATTGAAGTATATCGCCGCGTCACCGCATACTTCAGGAATCGAGGTGTAGGGCGATGCCAGGACAGGGACTCCGTAGTGCATGGCTTCAAGCGGCGGATAGCCAAAGCCCTCGTTAAGCGACGGGTAAATCAGAGCGTAGGCGTCATGGTACAGTTGATTGAGCTCGTCATCTTCAACGTAGCCTTTGAACTCAAACCTCTCGGGATTTTGAAGCTTATATTTAAACATGGCAGCCGACTTGGCTCCGGTAATGACTGCTTTATAGCCGTCGAGAACAGGTGTTGAGGAGGCTCGGTCAAGAGCCATTATGGCGCGTAGTGCGTTCTTTTCCCAGCGATTGGCGCTAACTATAAGGAAATATTTATCGGTTCTTGCTCGCTCGGGTTCCTCTTGACCGGTTGTCGAGGGGCTGTAGAACACCGGTATGTTGAGGGTGGCCGCTCCGGGAACAAATGATTTGATACTGTTGGCTGTGTGATTCGATACAACCACAAAGCGTGTGCCGGTTTCAATCATTGTGGTGACACGTGCCAGATGTTTTGCCCGGTATCGCTTATAGAGCAATTGTTTGAGTTTAAACTTAACACGCTCTTTAAGCGGATAGTTGTATTTGAAATAAAAGTCGTCGAGAGGTGTCTCGAGTTCACGCATGCCATGCAGGGTGTAGAACTTGAGGGGATGAATCAGACTGCGAAATTCGGGATTTCCGCCACATGTGTACACGCGGTCGCAGTTTGACTTTTCCACTACCTGTTGTAGCGGCATGGTGTGTCTGTCGTATGTAATGATGCCGTAATCGTCGATAAGCTGTTTTATCTGTGGATTGAGCCAACGCGTTGAGTCGAAGTAAATTTCTATTTCAAGTCCACGTTGGAGAATGCGACGCAATACAATCTCGCCGTAAATGCCTCCGCCATGACGTTTTGAGTTGAACGAAGGTTGCGTAACTGTGAGATCAAACAGCAATCGGGGAATCATTTCTGAGGGATTATTGAGTTATATACTTTGGCTGTCTGCCCGGCGATGTGGTCCCAGTTATAGCGGGACAGATCGTGTGAGCGAGGTGTTGCGCCGGCTGATATTTTGTGGTCGATGGCCAGAGCGAGAGCCTTTGTGTCACCAACGGGGAAGTGGTCGTCGACACCGAGCTCGTCAATCATGTTGGCCGGGATATTACTTACCAGTACATCCAGATCATAGCTCATGGCTTCGAGAAGAGCTATCGGGAGCCCTTCGTGGTAGGACGGCAGCACGAAAAGCGCGGCATTGGTCATGAGCTGGTTCAGGCATTCCCCCTTGATGAATCCGGTCAAAATTACACCGGCATCTTTGGCCTGTTTTTTAAGAGATTCGGAATATTCATCGGGATGATCTGCATCACCGGCAATTACAAGCTTTACGCCTTCCAGAGACGCTGTGGTCTCCGAATAGGCCTTTATTAAATCATGAAAACCCTTTTCAGGCACAAAGCGCCCAAGGGTAACTATGTATTTCCTCGACTCGAGGCCAAGCGATTCGAGATAATCTTTTCTGAGTGATTTAGTTGGGCGATTTACCCCGTTGAAAATGAGCGATGCGTCGGTGCGGTTATATTTGGATTTTATGATATTGTTGATAACCTTGGAAATAACAATGACTCGTGAAGCGTTTTTTACGCCCCAGCGTTCGCCCGTCTCAATGACTGTACGGGCAAGCTTGCCCCATTTTTTGCGGTCATAGTCCGGGCCATGGTGTGTCATCACCACATTCAACCCGAGCATTCTGGCAAACGGAACGGCTATCGATGGCCCTACGGCATGTATGTGAAGTATGTCGGCTTTCATACGTCGAGCCTTTAGCACTGCCGAGTAGGTGTGCCATATCGCTTCGAGAGATTTTTTCTTTGGAGCGTAAAGGTCGACAAGCTTGACGCCTTTATATGATTCAAGAGTGTCATTGACATAGCAAGACCGGCGTATCACCGTAATGTCGTATCCCATAGCGGCGAGACGAGGAAACAGTTCCTCACAATGAGTCTCGACACCACCCTGGATGTCGGGAATACCGCGAGTGCCTGTAACGACAATCTTCATGGCTGCTAAAATTTTTCTCGCAAGTCGCCCTGCATAGGATCTTGCCCCACGTTGTACGGCTCTGTTTCCATGCATGGCGAGAGTCCTCGCATTGAACGGATTTTATTCTTCAAAACCCATCGGGCCGGATGCTTTATGTATTTTTTCATTACCGGTGATGCGGTTCCTACCATCCAGCAGTTTTTAGGACAACGTCTCACTTTGGCGCGCACGGCCTCGGCTTGCTCACTGTTCCATATTGTCATGAAGTCGGCATCATGGATGTTGCCCATGGACTCTTTCCAGCAGCTCTCTTCCATGCCGTTACAAGGGTATACCTCGCCCCATGGGTCAATGAAGAAATTGGCTGTTCCGGCTTCGCACGGCAACAGTCGGCGACGACCTTCGATATAGTTGATAAGACCCATGTTGAAGAACGCGCGGAACCATGATTTGGGATGGCTCTCGGCCAGCTGCATATCGATAAGCTTCCTGAAGTTTTCGATTACTTCGTCGCGATTGGTAATACGGTTGTCGGTCTTGTGGAAATAGTATGAGTTATGGAATGCGGCAGTTGCAAATTCCATGCCCAGTGAACATGACAGCCTGTAAAGGGCGAGCATGTCGGCCGAGTTGTTGTTGGAGACAGTACAGCCAAAACCGATGTCTTTTATACCCATCGCTTTGAGTTTGAGCAGGGTATTAAGACCTTTGTCAAAGCCGCCAGGTCTGCCTCTAAGTTCGTCATTCTTTTGGCTGAGGCCTTCAATAGATATTCTTATGCCTATATTGGGGAAGCGGCGTGCCAGCTCAATGACGCGATCTTCAAACCAGCCCGATGTTGAGATCACAATACGGTCGGTGTGTCGGTAGCATTCCTCTACGATTTCGGCGAGGTCTTCACGCACAAAGGGTTCACCACCCGTGAGGTTGATGAACTTGAGCCGTGGCAGTGATTTTAGATCGGACGCTTTGATTTCCTCGGCTTTGTCGGTAGGATTTTTCCAGATGTTGCACATCATGCACCGCATGGGGCAACGGTAAGTGAGAATAATCGATGCGTCGGTAGGGCTGTTATATGTTTTACTCATATAAAAAATGAGAGTACGTTTAACTTTTATTTATAAACGTACTCTCTTATTTAATTATTGTGTCTTGCGGGGTGTTTTATTAGTGGCCTCGGCGGGAGGTGTTGCGCGGGTTGCGACGTTTCTTTCCGGGGCGGTCGTTCAGGGCTTGTTCGACAGTGACTTTCTTTCCCATGTCGTCTTCGTCGGGGCGCGAAATCTTGTCGGCGATGACGAAGTCGAGCTGCTTCTTGGCGAGATCGGCGCGAGCTACTTTTACGCGCACTTTGTCGCCCAGACGGTAACGGGCATGGGTGCGGCGGCCTATGAGGCAGTAGTTTTTCTCGTCAAAGTCGTAGTAGTCGTCGGCGAGGTCGCGCATCGGGACGAGGCCTTCACACAAGTTCTCCTCAAGCTCTACGTATAAGCCCCATTCGGTAACTCCGGTGATTACACCGGGATATTCCTGACCGAGTTTGTCGGACATGTATTCGACCTGTTTGTACTTGATCGATGAACGCTCGGCGTTGGCGGCGAGTTGCTCCATTTCCGACGAGTGTTTGCACTCTTCCTCGAGTTTGTCGACGTTTACGCTTCGGCCTCCGTCGAGGTAGCGGGCGAGAAGTCGGTGAACCATCATGTCGGGGTAGCGGCGTATGGGCGAAGTGAAGTGGGTGTAGAACGGGAATCCGAGGCCATAGTGGCCGATGTTCTCGGTCGAGTAGATGGCCTTTGCCATCGAGCGTATGGCAAGTGTCGACAGGAAGTTCTCTTCGGCGCTTCCTTTGACATCGGCAAGCATCTTGTTGAGCGACTGATTCACATGCTCGGGGTCTCCGTTGATTTTCAGCTTGTAGCCGAATGTTGCCGCTACTGTCGCGAGGTCCTGCAGCTTGCCGGCGTCGGGCATATCGTGTATTCGGTAGACGAATGCTTTGGGTTTGCGGCGGCCGGCGGGCTTTCCAATGAATGTGGCGACGGTCTTGTTGGCCAGGAGCATGAACTCTTCGATGAGCTTGTTGGCGTCTTTAGATACCTTGAAGTAAACACCGGTGGGGTGTCCCTGCTCGTCAATGTCAAACTTGACTTCGGCCCGGTCAAATTCTACCGAACCGTGGGCATAACGGTCGGCGCGCAGTATTTTAGCCAGGCGGTCGAGCGTGAGAATCTCGTCGCTGTAGTCGCCATTGCCGGTTTCGATGACATCCTGTGCCTCCTCGTAGGTGAAGCGGCGGTTGCTGCGCGTTACCGTGCGCGCAATCTTGGAATTGATGACTTTGCCTTGATCGTCCATCTCGAAGATGCACGAGAATGTGAGTTTGTCCTCGTCGGGGCGTAGTGAACAGATGCCGTTGCTGAGGTGCTCGGGCAGCATGGGCACGACACGGTCAACAAGATAGACCGATGTCGCACGCTTTGACGCTTCGCGGTCGAGAGCGGTGTCGGGGGTTACGTAGTGGGTAACGTCGGCGATGTGTACACCTATCTCATAGTTGCCGTTGCTGAGACGGCGTATCGACAGAGCGTCGTCAAAGTCTTTGGCGTCCTTGGGGTCGATGGTGAATGTGGTGACATCGCGCATGTCGAGACGGGCAGCCACTACCTCGGGTGTGATGCCGGCGTCGATTTTCTTGGCGGCACGCTCTACACTCTCGGGGTAAACGTAGGGTAGACCGAACTCGGCTAATATCGCATGCATCTCGGCATTGTTTTCTCCGTTTTTACCGAGAATGTCGACGACTTCACCGCGCGGATTCTTGGCATCGTCGGGCCACTCGGTAATGCGCACGATGGCTTTGTCTCCGTTTTGGCCACCTTTGAGTTTGGCCTTGGGTATGAATATGTCGGTAGCGAGGAATTTGGAATCGGTCAACAGCATGCCGAAGTATTTGTCGACTTGCAGTGATCCAATGAACGTCTGTTCTTTCTTTTCGATAATTTCCACGACCTCGGCTTCGGGCTCTACTCCGCGGCGGCGAGCGGCGATGTTTATTTTTACACGGTCGCCGTTAAGGGCGTGGAGCGAGTTGCGTTCGGCAACGAATATCGACTCTCCGTCAACGTCGGTAATAACACTGTTCTTGCCGTTGGAGCGTCGCACGAAGGTGCCTGTCGACAGAGCAGTGCGTTGCGGTGTCTTGTACTTGCCGGGCGACACTTCGATGAGGTCGCCGTTGAAAGCCATATCTACAAGAGTCATGGCCACCGTGCGCTGCTGTATGGGCGCCGAAGCTCCGATGGCGTGGGCTACCTGTTTATAATTGTATGTGTTGTTCTGCTGTTGGTCGACCCATTCTTTTACCCGGGCCACCAGCTTGTCGTTGTTTTTTTTAGTCAGTGAACGAGCCATAAGTAACTCTTAAAATTAGTTTGTATTATTCTATTGTCAAGTAACTCGCAGCTAATTATTACCGGTTACTTTTTTTGTGTGTTTCGGTTATGATTATAACGTTTGTAGGAGATTTATTGTTAAACGAGCGGCCCATAGTATATATGAGCCGCCCGTCATACAATCGCTTATCGTTGTCGCAAAAATTTCGGTTTTATTATTACGCGTCGATGTTGGCGTAGTTAGCGTTGGCTTCGATGAAGTCGCGGCGGGGTCCAACGTCTTCGCCCATGAGCATTGAGAAGATGCGGTCGGCCTCGGCGGCATCACTTATGTTCACCTGCTTGAGCATGCGGTGCTCGGGCGACATAGTGGTTTCGCGCAGTTCCTTGTCGTCCATCTCACCAAGACCTTTGAATCGGTAAACCTTGGTCTTGTCGCCGTTGATGGCGATGAACTGCTGTACCTGCTGGTCGGTCCAGCAGTATTCCTCGGTCTTGCCTCTTACACATTTGTACAAGGGGGGTGTGGCAAGGTAGAGGTAGCCGTTCTCGATGATGGGGCGCATGCGGCGGAAGAAGAATGTCATGAGCAGTGTCGCGATGTGTGCTCCGTCGACATCGGCATCGGTCATGATTATGATCTTGTGGTAGGCCAGCTTCGAGAGGTTGGCTTCCTTGGGGTCTTCTTCAGTACCGATGGTTACACGCAGTGCGCGGAAAAGGTTGGAGATTTCCTCGTCGTCGTAGATGCGGTGGTCCATGGCTTTTTCCACGTTGAGGATTTTGCCTCGCAGGGGCAGGATTGCCTGGAAGTGGCGGTCGCGGGCGCTCTTGGCTGTACCGCCTGCCGAGTCACCCTCGACTATGAACAGCTCGCAATCCTCGGCGTGACGTGAAGAGCAGTCGGCGAGTTTGCCGGGCAGGCCACCGCTGCTGAGGGGCGATTTGCGCTGTACGTTCTGGCGGGCCTTGATGGCTGCGTGACGTGCCTGTGCTGCAAGAATAACCTTCTCTACGATTACCTTGGCCTGGCGGGGGTGCTCCTCGAGATACATGCTGAGGGCCTCGCTCACGGCTACCTGTACGGCACCTATCACCTCGGTATTGCCGAGCTTGGTCTTGGTCTGGCCCTCAAACTGGGGTTCCATCACTTTGACCGAAACAACGGCTGTGAGACCTTCGCGGAAGTCGTCGCTCGATACATCAACCTTGGCTTTCTCGAGCATCTTGTTCTCGTCGGCATATTTCTTCAGCGTCTGTGTGAGGCCGCGACGGAAACCGGTGAGATGTGTACCACCCTCGATGGTGTTGATGTTGTTTACGTATGAGTAGACGTTCTCGTTATAAGTGTTGTTGTAGGTCAAGGCTACCTCGACGGGGATTCCCTGGCGCTCGGTGGTGAGGTGAATCACGTCGTTGATGAGCGACTCTTTGTTGGAGTCGATATACTGTACAAACTCACAAAGGCCGGTCTCGCTGTAGAACACCTCGCTGCGGTAGTTGCCCTCGGCGTCGACGGAGCGCTTGTCGGTGAGCGACAGGCGTATGCCTGCATTCAGGAATGCAAGGTCGCGCAGACGGTTGGCCAGGGTGTCGTAGCTGTAGACGGTCTCGGTGAATATCGAGTCGTCGGGTTTGAAAGTGATCGATGTGCCGGTGTGGTCGCTCTCTCCCTCGACGCGCAGCTCGGTCGTGGGCTTGCCGCAGCTGTATTCCTGGATGTAGCAGCGGCCGTTGCGGTGAACTTCGGCGCGCAGGTAGGTAGAAAGTGCGTTCACACATGATACACCTACACCGTGCAGACCACCTGAAACTTTATATGAACCCTTGTCGAATTTACCTCCGGCGTGCAGCACGGTAAGAACTACCTCGAGCGCGCTCTTGTGCTCTTTCTCGTGCATGTCGACGGGGATACCGCGGCCATTGTCTATTACTGTAATTGAATTGTCCTCGTTGATTGTCACATCGATGTTGGTGGCGTAGCCGGCGAGAGCCTCGTCGATAGAGTTGTCGACTACCTCGTAAACAAGATGATGTAAACCTTTGGCGCTTATATCGCCAATATACATTGCGGGACGTTTGCGCACGGCTTCCAGGCCTTCAAGCACCTGGATATTACTGGCGCTGTATTCCTCTTTGTTCTCTGACATATTAAATGATAATGTTTTCTTTTATTGAACGTACAAAGTTACGCAAAATATGCGAGATTTCCAAATCATTATTTTGCATCGTAGCGTCGTGTTCAAACCTGCTTAAATGGCGGTCGATTTTGCCACTGTTGTGGATTGTGATTATCTTTGCACAGTGTAATAGAATAGGTTTATGGATGACGATTTCAGACTGATGTGCGCTCCTTTGCAGGGGCTGACCGACTCGGCTTTCAGACGTTTTCACACCTCGCTCGCAGGCGAAGGGGTGGAGTATTTTACGCCTTTTCTGAGGGTGGAGCACGGCGATGTGCGCAGGCGCGATGTGTCGGAACTTGCTGTGTCGCATCGTGATGGGGTGAATCTAACGCCTCAGGTGATATTCCGGTCGGCCGACGAGTTCACGATGCTCGTCGATACTGTCATCGCGGCCGGTTACGACAAGGTGGATATGAATATGGGGTGCCCGTTTCCACCTCAGGTCAAGAAGGGCAGGGGAGCCGGAATCCTCATGCGGCCCGATGTTCTTGCCGAGGTGGCAGAGCGGGTCGAATCGTATTCGGGCAGGGTGTCGTTTTTGGTCAAAATGCGACTCGGTATCGACTGCGCCGACTCATGGCGAGGCGTTGTGGAACTTCTTAATGCAATGCCGCTTGACCATGTCGCAATTCATCCACGAACAGCCTCGCAGCAGTATGCCGGTGAGATTTATTACGGCGAGTTTGAATCCTTGGCCGGGGAGCTGAGACATCCTGTTATTTTCAATGGTGAAGTGCGCACTCCCGGGGACATTGAACGCTTGAGGGAACGCTATCCATTTATTGCCGGAGTCATGGCCGGTCGCGGGCTGTTGTCCCGACCGACGCTTTTTGCCGAGTATCGCAGCGGTCAAGAATTTGATGCTGAGTCTCGGAGGCGAGCGGCGTTGGATTTGCACCGGAGGCTTGTCGATGAGTATGCCTCGACGCTGTGTGGCGACACGCAGGTGCTTTCACACCTTGTTGCGTGGCGTGAGTATCTCGTCGATTATATTGACCGTAAACTGCTGAAGCAGATGTATAAGGCTAAGACTCTCGAGGCCTATCGGCAGGCCTTGAACAGAGCTATGTGATTATTTCTCCAGAAGGTCGGGGCGCAGGCGGCGTGTGCGCTCCAGTGCCTGTTCCTGTCGCCAGTCGGCAATACGCGCTTCGTGGCCCGACAGGAGAATGTCGGGAACTTTCCATCCGTTATATTCGGCCGGGCGGGTATAGACCGGTGGCGCCAGCAGATTGTCCTGAAAAGAGTCGCTCAGAGCGCTTTGTTCATCGCCTATCGCGCCCGGGATGAGGCGGACGATGGCGTCGGAAATGATTATCGCGGGGAGTTCGCCACCGGTGAGCACATAGTCGCCGATAGATATTTCCTTGGTGATGAGATGTTCGCGTACACGGTAGTCGACACCCTTGTAGTGGCCGCAGAGGATTATGAGGTTGTTGAGCATCGACATCGAGTTGGCCATAGGCTGGTCGAGAACCTCTCCGTCGGGGGTGGTGAAGATGACCTCGTCATACTCGCGCTCGGCCTTCAACGCCGTGATACAGCGGTCGATGGGCTCGACCTGCATTACCATTCCGGCTTCGCCACCGAAGGGGTAGTCGTCGACCTTGCGGTGCTTGTTGGTTGTATAATCGCGTAGGTTGTGTACATGAAACTCTACCAGGCCTTTGTTCTGTGCCCGCTTGAGTATAGAGCAGTTCAAAGGCGAGTCAAACATTTCGGGGAGTACTGTCAGAATATCTATGCGCATATCGGTATTCGTTAAATTCTTGGCTAACTCGAGCACAAAGATACAAACTTTTTATTACTTTTGTGGGATATATGCAAGGCAGGTCAAAATCATTCATGCACATTGCCGCCGATTATGGCCCGGTATTAGGCCTGATTTTCTGTGTGGCATTCTTCGCGGCGATCTACGCGCTGCGCTATCCCGCCATGTCGCTTGTGGCGCTCGTCGCGGCGATGGCAGTGCCGGTGGCTACATGGATAATGATGCGGCGTACATGGATAAAGTCGCTGTGTACCATGCCGTTTGCTACTCTGTGGACGCAGGGTATCATGGCCTTTGCCTGTGGCGGTATGATACTTGCCCTGGCTACTTATGTTTACTTTAAATGGGTAGAACCCGACTTACTCATAAACGTTCTTGAAAACCAGGTAGAGCGCTGGAAGGTCCTCGCGACCGAGGAATCGCTGGCCAACGCACGCGCCCTGACGATGATGATCGAAGGCGGAGCGGTGCCGCATCCGTCAGAGATTTCAATACAGCTGGTGTGTCTGGCTGTTTTCACGGGCTCGATGCTGTCGATGCTCGTAGCGTTTGTGGTGAGGCTGGGACGAAATAAAAAGAAATGATATGGATATTTCAGTAGTAGTACCATTATATAATGAAGCAGAGTCGCTTCCCGAGCTCGAGGCATGGATTGCCCGCGTGATGGAGCAGCACGGTTTCAGTTATGAGATTCTGTTTATCAACGATGGCAGTACCGACAATTCCTGGGAGGTAATCGAGGAACTGGCCCGTAAAAACAGTTCGGTAAAAGGTGTATGTTTCCGTCGCAACTATGGCAAGTCACCCGCGCTCAACACCGGCTTTGCCCGCGCCAAGGGTGATGTAGTCATTACGATGGATGCGGACTTGCAGGACTCGCCCGACGAGATACCCGAGCTGTACCGCATGATTACCGAGGACAAGTATGATCTTGTATCGGGGTGGAAACAGAAACGCTACGACCCGCTGAGCAAGACCATCCCCACCAAGTTGTTCAACGCCACGGCCCGACGGGTGAGCGGCATTCATAACCTGCACGACTTCAACTGCGGCCTCAAGGCCTATCGTAATAAGGTGGTCAAGCATATCGAGATTTACGGCGACATGCACCGCTACATACCCTATCTTGCCAAGAATGCCGGCTTCAACCGCATAGGCGAGAAAGTGGTTCACCACCAGGCGCGTAAGTATGGCAAGACAAAATTCGGCCTCGACCGTTTTGTCAACGGCTATCTCGATTTGATGACGCTGTGGTTCACGTCGAAGTTTGGCGGTAAACCTATGCATTTCTTCGGTCTGCTGGGCTCGCTGATGTTTTTTATAGGTCTCATCGCGGTCATGATAGTGGGTTTCGGCAAGCTGTGGCACATGCACACGGGTGCTCCATATCAGCTCGTGACGTCGTCGCCCTATTTCTATCTGGCCCTCGTGATGATGATACTTGGAACGCAGTTGTTCCTGACCGGATTTATCGGTGAGCTGATAGCCCGAAATTCCACCCGCCGCAATGACTATGAGATTGAAACTGAAATCACAGGTACCGATGAGAAGGTTTAGACTGATATTATTACTGCCTGTTGTGGCCGTGATGCTTGCCGGCATTGCAGGGTGCAACACCTCGGGCTGTACCGATAACCGCAGCTCACTGTTGCTCACCGGTTTCTATTCGTCGGACACGTGGAAGGCCATCTCGATCGACTCGCTCGAGATGGGGGGCGTGGGCGCTCCTCACGATTCGCTGCTCATAGATCTGAGCGAGCGTCCCAACCAGGTGTATATGCCGCTGAGATCGCAACAGACCACGACATCGTTCTTCTTTCATTATGCCGCCAAGGAGCTTAGTAATCCTGCTCTTAACGATACAGTGACGCTCGACTACTCGAGCGAGCCCTATTTTGCCTCGGAGGAGTGTGGCGCGATGTACCGCTATCATGTTCACCGTCTTGAGTACACGACCCATCTCATCGATTCTATTGCGTTGCCCGACTCGCTCATCAATAATGTCAATGTCGAGCGCATGAAGATATTTTTCCGTACCGCCAAACCCGACGAAAACGACAGCAAATGAAACGATTATCGACATATACACTCCCGCTACTGGTTACGTTCTTGCTGATTGCCGTTCTGCCTGCACGTGGACAGCGTCGTGTCTCGCCGGTCAACAATGCCGCTACTACAACGCAGTCTATCAATGAGAACAAGTTGCCCGGCGACTCGATCGACCGGTCGAAACTCGTGCAGTACCGCGACGACAAGGGTAATGTGGTACTGGTTGATACGATTACCGGGCGTGAGATTATCGACTCGACGGCGATGCCGGTCGTTCCGCCCATGATATATCCGCTTGTGTTTGATGCCTCGGTGGGCGTGAATCTCTGGGACCCGTTGATGAGAGCCTTCGGTCAGAGCTATGGACTGATAGGTTTCTCGGCCCACTTCAACATGCACAACCGTTACATCGCCGCCTTCGAGTTTGGTCTCGGCGAGGCCAACAATACTCCGGCCGACAATAACTATACATATCACTCGCCGCTGGCACCATATTTTAAAATCGGCATGGATTATAACTTCCTGTATAATTCCAATCCCGATTATCAGGTGTTTGCCGGCGTGCGCTACGGATTTTCACCGTTCAAGTGGACTCTGCGCGATGTCACCGTCGATGGAAGCTACTGGGACGAGCCATCGGTAATGAAATTCCCGGAGCTGAATTCCACTGCCGGTTATCTTGAATTCCTGTTCGGAATCAAAGTCAAGATATACAAGCAAATATCGATGGGATGGACGTTCCGCTACCACAGGCTGCTACACTATGGCCCGAAGACCAACGGCAAGCCCTGGTACGTGCCCGGATATGGCTCGTCGAACTCTTCGATAGGAGCGTCGCTGTCGGTATTCTATACGCTCCCGATAAATATACGCAAGATAACAGTCGACGATATGCCCCCGGTAATTCCTCCCGGCGAGAGTCCGGAACAGCCCGGTGATGCAACGATTGTCGGCATGGAGGTAAACGAACCCGTGGAGTGATGAAGCGTATAGTCATAGTAGGAGCATCGTCGGGTCTCGGAAGAGCTATCGCCGAGAGTTTCGCGTCGAAAGGCTGGCGTGTGGGCATTGCCGCCCGCCGCGAGGAACCGCTTGCCCTGTTGCAGAGTCGTTGCCCCGACCTTGTCGAATACAAGGTTATTGACATTACCGACCCTGCCGCCCCCTCATTGTTGAATGAACTGATCGATGCTCTCGGTGGCATGGATGTATTCCTGCAGGCGGCCGGTGTAGGGAAGCAGAATCCCGAGCTGACTGATGAAATAGAGCGCAAGACTCTGATGACCAACTGCGTGGGATTTGCCGCCATGGTCGATACCGCGTTCAATTATTTCAAAAAGCATCCCGACGGTGACAACCGGTTGTGTGCCATCACTTCAGTGGCCGGCACAAAGGGACTCGGCATGGCTGCGTCGTATAGCGCGTCGAAGCGTTTTGACTCGACCTATCTCACAGCCCTTGAGCAGTTGGCGCGCCTGAGCGGAATGAAGTTGTCAATTACCGATATAAGGCCGGGCTTTATTGCCACCGACCTGCTTAATCCGGCCAACCATTACCCGATGCTTATGACCGTTGAGCATGCCGTGCCGTTGATTGTCAAAGCCATCGAAAAGCGTCGCCGTGTGGCAGTTATTGACCGCCGGTGGTGGTGGCTCGTGCAGGTCTGGAAACTGATTCCCCGTTTTCTATGGGTGAGATTCCCGGCCAAAACAAGGAAAGAATAAACCTAATGAATTCACCTAACAAATACCTTATTATGAGAAAAATTGCACTTTGCAGTGACCACGCAGGCTACGAGTTGAAATCGATCGTAGCAGGATACCTTGAGTCGCAGGGTATAGAATATGTTGATTTTGGCACTTTCAGCGCCGAGAGTTGTGATTATGCCGACTATGCCCACCCCGCGGCCAAGGCCATCGAGAGCGGAGAGTGCACAGAGGGTATAGGAATATGTGGAAGCGGTAACGGCATCGCCATGACCTTGAACAAGCATCAGGGCATACGTGCCGCACTGTGCTGGCTGCCCGAGCTCGCATCGCTTGCCCGCCAGCACAACGATGCCAACGTGCTCGTGCTTCCGGCCCGTTTCATCGAGCCCGTCCTCGCTCTGCAGCTCGTCGACATCTACCTCTCAACTCCTTTCGAAGGTGGCCGTCACGCCCGCCGCATCGCCAAGATGCCCGTATCGAACTGCTAAACAATAGTATATAACAGTAGACCCCGGTAATGTTGTTAAGCATTGCCGGGGTCGTGTCGTTTATGACGGGATAAAGGTCAGTTGCGTGAGTTTCGGGCGAGAGTGGTTTTGCGAGCGAGTTTGGCCCATTCCTTGAGGTCGTCCTCGGTCCAGTCCATGCCGTTGTCGGGGGCTGTTGATGATATCATAGAGCAGGTCTCGTTTTTGTCGGCGATGTCCCACATCAGCACCGAGAGGTTGTTGGCATCGGCAAAGTCGATCCATTCCTGCCATGACTCGTAGTCGATGGGGCCGTCGCCGGTGTGATCCATCGAGCCGCATTCCGATATGATGAGCGGCAGCCCGGCATCCATAGCCTTTACGGCTTTGTCTCTGAACCAGTCTTTATGTGTACCGGCATAGTAGTGAAGCGAATACAGCAGGTTGGGGAACTCGAGGGGTGACTCGGCTGCCACATCGACATCCTGGTCCCACTTGGGTGTGCCCACGATGATGACAGAGTTGGGCGCGTTTTTACGTATCACCGGTATCAGCTCGTTGGCGTAGTCTTTTATCTCTTGCCATGGAATGTCGAGAGGCTCGTTCCAGATTTCGTAAAGGATATTGGGCGTGTCGCCGTATTTCTCGGTAATTACGGTGAAGAATTTCTTGGCGTTATCGAGTGTGTTTTCGTGTGAGTGCCAGTCGCAGATGATGTACATGCCGTTGTCAATCGCTGCGTCGATGACGGTAGTTGCCAGGTTCACAGCCAGTGCCGAGTCGGTGTCGTACGTGTTGACGATGTCGCCGCTGAGGTGTGCGCCTATAGCGGCTCGTGTGATATTGGCGCCCCATTTTTCTTTCAATGCCTTGATTGTTCCTGGGTTATAGAATCTTGCCCAGTTGGAGTGCCAGCCCAGCGACGGGCCGGTGAGGACTGCCGTGTCGCCGTTGGCATACAGCAGTGTCTTGCCTGAAACTTTGAGCGGTTGCAGGGTGATCACGCTGTCGGCTGCGGTGGTCTCAGCCGCTGTATTATTGCTTTTTGATGATCCTCCACACGACGCGAGGACTGAGAGTATGAGGGCTACCGAAACGGAATGCCATTTGAAATTTTTCATGATGTTATGACTTGATTACTTGTGAATAATAATACACAAAAATATAAACGGTCAAGTCTAAATACAAATCTCGGAGCTGTTTTAACTCTCCTGTTTTCGTCACTTTTTTGTTCTGAAAAATTTAATTGCAGATTATCAGGGGTA
>CANDNO010000034.1 GCA_947386115.1 uncultured Muribaculaceae bacterium | reverse complement strand
AGTGGTGTTAAAGTTACCATCCCCTATTGTACCACAACATAGAAGGGACGCGGCGCGCCGCGTGGACCCGGGAAAAGGTTTGAGGTTCTTTTTAGGTACGAGGTTCAAGGTACGAGGTTCAAGGTACGGGGTTCGAGGTACGGGGTCCGAGTGCGTGGTATTTTTAACTGTCAACTAACAACTATAAACTATTAACTATTACCTATTTTATGGGGGTCTCTTGATTTTTGGCGCCATAGGAGGGTTTGGACGAGGCCGCGGGTGAGGAGGTAGGCGAGGAAGGCTATCCAGAGGGCGTGGTTGCCGAGGTGTGAGCGCAGGAGGTAGTAGGTGGCGAAGAATGTGAGCATGGCTATGAACATGGCTGTGAGCATGCCTCGTGTGGCTGTGCTGCCTATGTAAATTCCGTCCCAGATGAATGCGAGAAAGCCTGCAAGGGGAACTGTAACGGCCCATGGCAGATAGTCGGTCGCGGCCTCGAGCACCTTGTGGCTGTCGGTGAGGATTGAGAGGATGGCGTCGCCGGCGATGAAGTATATTGCCGAATACAGGGTGGCGAGGCCTATGCCCCATTTCATGAGCGCCTTAATACAGCTCGATAGTGCCTTGCGGTCGCCTTGACCGGTGAATTTGCCTACGAGGGCTTCTCCGGCAAATGTAAAGCCGTCGATCATGTAGCTGAACAGGATGAACAACTGCATGAGCAGGGCGTTGACGGCAAGCATGAGTTCGCCTTGGCGGGCTCCCTCGCGCGTAAACCACAAAGTAACGGCTATGAGGCAGGCTGTGCGCAGCATGATGTCGCGGTTGACCGAGAAGTAGCGCCGTAGGGCGAGGCGGTCAAGAACCGCCCGGAAAGTAACGCGGGGCAATTTATAGCGCACACACATGAATCCGCCTACAATGACGCCTGCCCACTGGGCCGTGAGCGTGCCTATGGCGACACCGTCAAGCTTGAGGTCGAAGCAGAATGCGAGGACCGGACTTATAGCGATGTTTATGACGTTGATTGTAATCGATATGATCATGGGCCGGCGGGATGACTGCATGCCCAGAAACCAGCCCGTGAGAACGTATGTTCCCAGGACGGCGGGCGCTCCCCATATCACGATGCTGAAGTAGCGCCTTGACAGTGATGCTGTTGCGGCGTCCGGTTCGAGGAACCATATCAGCCCGTCGACGAGCCATGGGCTCGCGGCGATGAGAACTATCGCTACCGATGCCGCCACAATGGCACCGCGATAGAGAATGAGCGCTTGTTCGCGCGCGTCACCGCGGCCAGTGGCAATGGCTGTGAGTCCGCTCGAGCCCATGCGCAGGAATGCGAACAGCCAGTAAAGCAGATTGAACATACTGCTTCCCACGGCTATGGCGGCGATGTAGGTGTCGCTGCCGAGGTGGCCGGTTATGGCAGTATCGACAAGCCCCAGCAGTGGCGTCGTTATATTGGCTATAATCGACGGCACTGCCAGGGCGAGAATGTCCTTATTGAGATTATTTCTTGACACGGCAGCTATCCCACCACAGGTAGGCGATGAGCAGGATGTACATTACGAGTCCGGCCAGCTGCAGTGTGCCTGCATTGAACGGGAGCGTGTAGTCGATTCCTACAATGGCGAGGGCGTTGTGGAAGAAATTGTGCATGGGCTCGTTCCACTCGAAGAAGCGAGTGAGAGCGGCAAACACTCCAAACAGTGCACCGCCGGCTATGAGGCCCGATGAAATGAGGGTACCGCGGTCGCGGCGCAGGTTGCTGATCTCGGGTTTCTTTGAGCTGCGAGCCACAAACCATGCTATGGCGCCACCCACGAGAAGCGGAGTGTTGAGCGACAGCGGGATGAACATGCCCAGGCAGAATGCCAGTGAGGGCACTTTGAGCCAGTTGAGCAGCAGGGCGAGAATGACGCCGGTGATGTAGAGAATCCAGGGGGTGTCTCCGCCGGTCATGAGCGGCTCGATAACCTTGGCCATAGCGTTGGCCTGAGGAGCTACGAGCGGGTCGGTGTGTGTGGCGTCGGCGGTGAAGCCGTAGACATCGTTGAGCACGAGGATGACGCCGCCCACGGTTGCTGCCGAAACGAGAGTGCCGAGGAATTTCCACTGTTCCTGCTTGCGGGGAGTGGAACCGAGCCAGTAACCTACCTTGAGGTCGGTGACGAAGCCTCCGGCCATTGAAAGCGCGGTGCACACTACGCCACCTATCACCATCGAGGCTACAATGCCCGAGGGGCCGTTAAGGCCGATGGCCACGAAAATGGCCGATGCTATAATCAGCGTCATCAGCGTCATGCCCGACACGGGGTTGGAACCTACAATCGCTATGGCATTGGCTGCTACAGTGGTGAACAGGAACGCGATGACTGTGACCACGATCCATGCTACCAGTGCCTGCCACCACGTGTCGATAACTCCGGTCATGAAGAAAATGAGCACAGCAGCGAGGGCTATGACGATAAAGAACACGATGTGTTTCATCGAGATGTCGAGCTGCCAGCGAATGGGCTTCCGGGTGGTAGCCGCTCCCGACTTGAACTCACGTCCGGCCAAGCCTACAGCCTGGCGTATGATGGGCCACGATTTGATGATACCGATGATTCCCGACATGGCTATACCGCCTATGCCAATCATGCGGGCGTAGTTTCCGAAAATCTCTTCCGGGGCCATGGCTGCGATTGTCTCGTTGCCGTAAGTGCCCATGAGCGGGATGAGAACCCACCACACGAAGAGCGAGCCGGCGGTAATAATGAAGGCATATTTGAGGCCGATGATGTAGCCGAGGCCGAGAACGGCGGCGCCGGTGTTGCAGCTTAGTACCATCTTGGTTTTAGCAGCGATGGTTTCGCCCCACTGGGTGGCTGTTGTCGAGATGGTTCCGGCCCACCATCCGAAAGTCTCGACGATATAGTCGTAAAGACCGCCTATGAGCGAGGCTATCACGAGCGTCTTGGCCTGTCCCTTGTTGGCGCTCGACTGTCCGCTGGCAAGGACCTGAGTAGTGGCGGTAGCCTCGGGGAAAGGATACTTGCCGTGCATGTCCTTAACGAAGTATTTGCGGAAAGGGATAAAGAACAGTATTCCGAGCACGCCACCGAGCAGCGAGCTCATGAAGATCTGGAAAAAGTTGACCGTTATCTCGGGGTGGGTGGCTTTGAGAATGTAAAGTGCCGGCAGGGTGAAGATGGCACCTGCCACGATAACGCCCGAGCAGGAGCCGATAGACTGTATGATGACGTTCTGTCCCAGCGGATTCTTGATGGCAAGAGCTCCCGACAGTCCAACGGCGATAATGGAAATGGGAATTGCAGCTTCGAAAACCTGTCCGACTTTAAGGCCCAGGTAGGCGGCTGCAGCGCTGAACACCACAGCGAGCACGAGGCCCATAATGACGGAGTAGGGGGTTACTTCGCGATACTCGCGGGCCGGGTGCATGATGGGGCGGTAATGCTCGTCGGCAGCGAGTTCCTTGAACGCGTTTTCGGGCAACTGGGCGGGGTCGGCATCGGCATAGACCTCGGGAAGTTCATCGGTTTTCTGGCTCATTGTTGTGATTGAGAGTTTGGGTTATAGTTGATTATGATTGATTGCCGGTTTGGGCCGGGCGCGCGAGAATGTCGTATGAATCGACAACGATCGATGTCTCGCGGCGGGTGATGGCGTTGCGGTCGGTCCACTCGCGGGTGCGCAGTTTTCCCTCGATGTATAGTTTGGTGCCTTTGGTGAAATATCGCTCGGCGTTGAGAGCGGCCTCGTCCCACATCACGATGGTGTGCCACTCGGTGCGCTCGGGTATTTCGACGCCATTGGGCAGGCGTCGCGGAGGCTCGTTGGTGGCCAGGCGGAATCGGGCCACAGGGCGCTTGTCGGCATATCTCATCTCGGGGATGGTGCCGACATTTCCTACTAATATCACTTTATTTACCATGGCGTGAGGGTTTGTGGGATAGCGGTTATTTCACTCTGAGCCGGTCGCCGGGGTGGATCTTGGAGCTTGCTGTAAGGTTGTTGAGCTTGAGGACCTTGGCTGTAGTCGTGCCATATCTCTTGGCAATCTTGGCGACGCTCTCGCCCCTGCGCACAGTGTGGTAGACGGGCTGATTGGTCTTTTTCTTGGGCTGTGGAGCAGCCTCGACGGGCTTCGGTTCCTCCTGCTGTCGGGGCTGAGGCTCAGGCTCGGTAGCGGGATTCTCCTGCTCTACGGGACGTGGCTCGTCGTTGCTTGCGGCAGCAGCGCGGGCGGCAGCCATCATGACGCTGTCGGTCTCGGCATCGACGGGCGTGATACCGTCGACCGAGTCGAGGCGTGCTATCGCGAGGCTATCGGTGAGCGATTCCACTTCGGTGATGCTGTCGGTCGACATCGATGCAACGGTGTGCTGTTCGGTCGGGTCGATTTCCTCTCGGGGCTTGGGAGTGCGTTCCACGACGACAATCTTGATGGTGCGGCCACGTCTAAGCGACTTTATCTTGTTGACTTTCTTGATTTCGGATACGGTAACGCCATATTTGCGGGCAAGCGATGCGAATGTGTCGCCTTTCCTGACTTTGTGGTATTTGGTCGTCTCGGTGATGATATAGTCGCCGTCCTCGCGGGTGACTGTCGCGCCGGTCGAGGGCTCGACAACCGTGCGGCGTGCATATTTTGCTGCATCGTGTGCGATAATCGAGTCTTCGCTCATTATGTAGCTGTAAATCTGGTAGCTCGGCAATACAAGCGGGTAGGGCTTGATGTCGCCCGGAATATAGTCCTTGCGGTACTGAGGGTTGAGAATGCGAATCTCATCGATAGGAATTTTAAGCACGTCGGCAATCTGCTGAAAATGAACGCGCTTCTTGACGTGTACCGAGTCGGTGACGATGGGACGGCGTGCGATGGCCGGCTTGATGCCATGCTCGTTGTAATAGGTCATGACATAGTTGGCTGCAATGAATGCGGGGACGTAGCCGCGTGTCTCGGCGGGGAGGAAGGGGTAAATGCTCCAGAAATCCTTAGTGCCTTCGCCCGCGCGGCGCAGGGCCTTGTTCACGTTGCCCGGGCCACAGTTGTAGGCGGCGATGGCGAGCGACCAGTCGCCGTAGATGGTGTAGAGTTCCTTGAGGTATTTGGCTGCCATCTGTGACGAGCGCACGGGGTCGCGGCGTTCGTCGACCACCGAGTTGATTTCAAGGCCGAGTCCCTTGCCGGTAGGGGCCATGAACTGCCATAGTCCGGTGGCACCCACGCGTGATACAGCGTTGGGATTGAGCGCCGATTCGATGACAGGCAGGTATTTAAGCTCCATGGGCATGCCCTCGCGTTCGAGTGCTTCTTCAAATATGGGGTTGTAATAGATGCTCATGCCCAGCATGTTCTGTACGAGCGGGCGGCGGCGCTGAGTGTAGGCGTTGATGATTGACCGCACCACCGAGTTGAACGGCATCTCGATCTCGACAGGCATCTTTGACAGGCGGTCGGTAATGACGGCGTCGGTAGTGGGTATGTCCTGGCTGAATTCAACGCCGGCGTCGAGCACGGTATAGTTTTGCAGGTACCAGTTCTGCATCATGCGATGGGTGTCGGTCTCGAAGCTCTCGGGAAGGACTACTGTATCGTCGGTGAGCGACTGTGACAGCGACAGGATATTCTGTGCCGCTACGAGTACCGGGAAGCTCACGGCGGCAAAGAGTGATAATATGGTTTTCTTGAACATAGTCATAGCTGGATGGGATGTAAATCAATGATATAGGCTCTAAAAGCTCAACGCCCACTGCAAGCCTACGCTTGGCAACTGGCCGCGTGAATCCTGGATGAGAGCCGGGGCTACATCCATTGACAACTGCGGCGAGATATCGAAGTGAGACAGCGACGCGTCGACATAGGCGTCGACCATGGCGAGGAGGTACACTCCGACCATACAGATTACGCAAAGGTCGCGGTTGCGGCGGAAGTAGTCTTTGCGTGATTTCAATATGTTGTTAAGCCACGTCTTGTCGAGGTCTTCTTCCTTGACGTTGCCGTGGAAGAAGTCCATGTAGCTGCGTGTAGTGGGGTCGTTGTCGTTGAGGTCGGCATAGGCGCGGGTGTAGTCCTTGAGCATGGTGTTGTTCCAGCTTGTGGCGTAGCCAAGGCCCAGATATCCGCCTATGACGAGGGGCAGTTTCCAGTAACGGCGGTTGTAGACCTGTCCGAGTCCGGGACACAGGGCCGAAAGCCACACGGCGCGGTTGGGGTCGGGCACGAAAGCCACTTCGCGGCGCTCCCATTCATCGTCGGCTGCTACAACTGTCAGGGTGTCGGTCGATGTCTCGGTGAAGACGCCATCCTCGAAGTCAAAATGTGTCACCGATACCTCGTCGCCGTCGGGGATGGGTTCGGGCACGGGGATTGTGTCGGGGACCTCGGTCTGTGGCGACGCGGGGTTGTGCGGAACGGGTCGCGTAGGTGACGGCGCAGCGGGCGACTGCGAAAAAACGTTAAAAGTTGTTGCCAGTAAAAAGACAAACGCTACTGCGAGCCCCTTTTGAGGGAGCACGCGTAGCGTTGTAAATATTTGGGATATTATCTTGTTGACGAACATTGCGCTGATTGATAATAGATTATCACTCCATGACAATGCCGTCGAGCGAATCACTGCCTGGAGTCCTGCCTATTTAATGTGTCAAAGATAGTAATTAATTTGGCAAGTTCAGCCTCATTCTTGAACGGAAATGTGATTTTTCCGTTGCCGTGCGATGTGCAGTCGAGCTTGACGCGGGTTCCGAATGTTGTTGACAGGTGGTCCTGCAGCATGTCGTAGTCGTGGTTCTTGGCGGGGCGTGCTGCCGGGGCGGTAGCCTGTGCCGTGCCGTCGCGATATTCCTTGGCGAGCTCCTCGACACGTCTCACCGACAATCCTTCCTTGACAATGCGGTTGTAAAGACGAAGCTGTGCCTTGGGGTCGTCGATCGACAGCAGGGCGCGGGCATGTCCCATGTCTACACGTTTGTCGCGGAGGCCGAGTTGTACTTCGGCGGGAAGTTTGAGCAGGCGCAGGAAGTTGGCTATCGTGGCGCGCTTTTTGCCGATGCGTTCGCTCAGGCGCTCCTGGGTGAGCTCGTACTGGTCGATGAGCTTTTTGAATGTGAGAGCTATTTCGATGGCGTTGAGGTCTTCGCGCTGGATGTTCTCGATGAGGGCCATCTCGGTGAGCTCGCTGTCGGTGGCTGTGCGTATGTAGGCCGGAACTGACTGTAACCCTGCAAGTTTGGCGGCGCGGAAACGTCGCTCGCCGGCTATGATCTGGTAGCTGTCGGGGCCCACTTTTCGGAGTGAAAGGGGCTGTATAATGCCGAGCTCTCTGATTGATGATGCGAGTTCTTCGAGGGCGTCGTTGTCGAACGTTGTTCGGGGCTGGTCGGGGTTGGGGGATATGAGGTTTACGTCGATATCATTGATTGCCGACGAGCCGCGGGCCGGAGTGTCATCCATAGAGATTAGTGAGTCAAGACCTCGGCCGAGAGCATTGCGTTTAGGAGCCATAGAATGGAATTAATTAGGAATTGAGAATTAGGAATTAGGAATTTTTAGCGGGTTGGGGCGGATTGGTTGCGACCTCGGACTCGGCGCGGGTTTTACGCGGCACGCCGCGTCCCTACAGGTGTCGTACCTCGTACCTTGGACCTCGAACCTGGGTCCACGCGGCACGCCGCGTCCCTACGTGTGTCGGACCTCGAACCTCGAACCTCGAACCTCGAACCTGGGGCCTGGGGCCTGTTAGCTCCGGGCGCGGTGTTTGGCGATGATTTCTTTGGCCAGGCTTATGTGGCTTGTGGCGCCGCGGCTTTCGGCATCGTAGAGTATGGCGGGGAGGCCGTGACTGGGTGCTTCGCTCAGTCGTATGTTTCGGGGAATCACAGTGTTGAATACCATGTCGCCGAAGTGGCCTTTGAGCTCTTCATAGATTTGGTTGGCGAGGCGTAGGCGGGCGTCGTACATCGTGAGCAGGAAGCCTTCGATTTCGAGTCCGGGATTGAGCTTTGACTTGATAATTCGGATGGTGTTCAGAAGCTTGCTGATTCCTTCGAGGGCAAAATACTCGGCCTGGACGGGGATGATTACCGAGTGTGCGGCGGTGAGGGCATTGACGGTAATGAGTCCGAGCGAGGGGGAGCAGTCGATGAGGATGTAGTCATACTTGGGCTCGACGGCAGCGAGAAGGTTTGCAAGCACTCGCTCGCGGTCGGGTTTGTTGATCAGCTCGAGTTCCGCGCCTGCAAGGTCTATGCGCGAGCCTATCAGGTCAAGACCGTCGATGCAGGTGCCTACCTGTGAGCCGTCGATGGGGTAGCCGTCGACGAGGCATTCATAGATTGACGAAGACATTGTGCGGGGATCGATTCCGTACCCCGACGTAGCGTTTGCCTGCGGGTCGGCATCGATTATGAGAACGTGTTTGCCTTCCTTGGCGAGCGATGCTGCCAGATTGATGGTGGTGGTGGTTTTACCTACACCGCCTTTTTGGTTGGCTATAGCTATTATTTTTCCCATGAAGCGTGTTTTATATAATGTTTCACGCTACAAAGTAACGGCATCGAAGCCTTATAACCTACTGTTAAATCGACTTTCTAACAAAATTGTCAATAACTCGCCCGCATTGTTAATAACTGCGTGGAACAATCATGCGGCATCGAGAACTGAGGGCTATTTTTTGCAAGTCTGATTATAGCGCTTAAGTGCTACTTTTGCGCTGACCTCCTTAGGCATACCGTATCTATTGGCAATGATAACGGGTTCCCCAAGCTTGGCTTTGCGCTCAAGCATGCGTCTCTGTGCAAGGCGAATACAATCCCTAATACGCCGGTAGAGTTCTATTTCATCTTGTTCTGACATGATTCCTTAATTTTTAAAAGGAGGTTTTTGTTTATAATATTGCAACGTTCAACAATAGGTTTCAGTTCTTCTCGGTTGTCATAAAGAGACCAATTGTCTACTATCGGCACAAATATAGTAAAAAGATTTTGAAGCCCAAGCCAATAACGACGGTGAATCACTTTTTGAGGAATATTATGTCCACCAGTTGCTACACGAGCGGCAACTCGCATTTCGGCCATCTCAGGCGATGGAAGCCAAAAGAAAAGTAAGGTAACAATATACCCTTCCTTTTTTGCCCGTTCAACAAGTGATTTATATGAACGAGTGGCAAGGGTTGTTTCAATAGCAAAGGATTTATGCAGAGTGATGAGCGTATCAATACGTTTAAGCATAATTTTACCGGCTTCAATTGCCATTTCTTCAGGATGAAATGGTGATAGACCGCGTGCTATCTCATCGGCATTGACAAATTCCTGACATTCAAGAACCTCTGGAAGTACGGATAGAGAAGCCGTAGTTTTTCCGGCTCCGTTGCAGCCTGCAATGATATATAAATTAGGCGTGTCCATGTTAATTCAGTTCTTCTGTGCTAAGCCAGTTGTAGTAACTTACAGGTTGTTGAGCTGTTTGAGCCAGAGGGCGGAGGTGGCGTCGCTAGGCATGCGCCAGTCGCCGCGCGGTGACAGGCACACGCTGCCTACCTTGGGGCCGTCGGGCATGCAGGAACGTTTAAACTGTTGGTTGAAGAATCGACGTGTAAATGTCTTGAGCCAATGAAGGATGACTTCGTCGGTGTAGGCGCCGTTGAAGGCATGGCGGGCCAGGCGGAAGATGTCGAGCGGCGAGCGTCCGTAACGCAGGGTGTGGTACAGGAAGAAGTCGTGCAGCTCGTAAGGCCCTACGAGGTCTTCGGTTTTCTGGGTTATGTTGCCCTTTTCGTCGGCCGGAATCAGCTCCGGGCTTATCGGGGTGTCGATTACATCGAGCAGCGCCTCACGCTCGGCATCGTCGGTCGATCTCATCGCAAACCATTTTACCAGATATTTGACAAGTGTCTTGGGCACACCGGCGTTGACGCCATACATCGACATGTGGTCGCCATTGTATGTTGCCCAGCCGAGTGCCAGCTCAGACAGGTCGCCGGTGCCTATTACCATTCCTCCCGTCTGGTTGGCGATGTCCATAAGCAGCAGTGTGCGCTGTCGTGCCTGGGAATTCTCATAAGTGACATCGTGAACCGAGGGGTCGTGGCCGATATCGCTGAAGTGCTGGTTTACAGCCGGCACGATCGAAATCTCGCGAGTGGTTATTCCGAGAGTCTGCATCATGGTCACGGCGTTGCGATGGGTGCGGCCTGTGGTCCCGAATCCGGGCATCGTGACACCAACAATGCCTTTGCGGTCAAGCCCGAGCGAATCGAATGCCTTGACCGTGACGAGTAGGGCGAGTGTCGAGTCAAGACCGCCTGAGATTCCGATTACGGCGTTTTTAGTGTGTGTCGCGCTCAGTCGTCGGGCCATTCCGGTGGTCTGTATGTTGATTATCTCGGTTGCACGGCGGTCAATGTCTTCATCGTCTGATGGAACGAATGGCGATGGAATGTAGTAATGCAGAATCTCGTCATTTACAGTTTTTTGCACCTCGGGGGCCTGAACGGTGATGTATTGTGCGGGATTGGCGGTGCGGCAGTCGGTGAACGTGTTCATGTGCATGCGGTCGCGGTTAAGTGCCTGCATGTCAATGTCTGATATTACATAGTGCGAACCGCGTTGCCAGCGCTCGCTGCAAGCCTGTAGCGACCCGTTCTCGGCAATGATGCATTTACCGTCGAAGACGAGGTCGGTCGATGACTCGCCAAACCCGGCCGACGCATAAACGTATGCACCTATACACCTTGCACTCTGGCTTTTGATAAGATTGACAAGGTACTCATATTTTCCAGTTAGGTCATCGCTTGCACTCAGATTTACGATAATCTGTGCGCCGTGAAGCGATGCCTGGGATGATGGGGGTATCGTAGACCATAGGTCTTCACATATCTCGGCGCCTATCGTTACGGCCGATGGGGTCTGGATTAGCGTGTGTGGTCCGAACGGAACCGTGCCGAGCTTTGTGCCGAGGTTGATTTCGCCCGATGTGTCTATGCCCGATGCCCACCAGCGCTTTTCGTAGAACTCGTTGTAGGTGGGGATGTAACACTTTGGTACCACGGCGAGTACATGCCCTGCCGAGATGGCCACGGCGCAGTTGTACAGCGAGCCCTCACGAATCAATGGAGCTCCGACCCACACGAGCATGGGGTTGCCCTCGGTGCTACGGACGATTTCCTCGAGCGAGCATAACGCTGCATCGAGCAGAGTGTCGTTATGGAAGAGGTCGGCGCAGGTATAGCCGGTGATACACAGCTCGGGGAATACCGCCATTTCTACTCCGCGGTCGCGCAGTTGGGCAATCAGATCTATAATAATAGTGGTGTTATAGTCGCAGTCGGCTACGTTAAGTGATGAAGACACAGCGGCGACACGGTAGAAATTTCTTGACATGGTACAAGTGTTTTGTTTGTTGTTGCAAAAGTAACAACAAACGAGCACATCACCAAATCCATTAAATTTTCTAAAAAGATAATCGGTTTAACGTATGATGCGCTTGGTGACGTGAGAGCCGCGACGTTCGATCACGAGTGTACCCGGGGTAGGTGAGGTGATACGTTGGCCCAGGGGTGTGTAGTATTCGGCGGGGAGGTTGAGGTCGGTGTCGGCCTCGATGTTGTCGACCGACGAGTTGACATACTCGCCGTTACCGTCGTTCAGAAAGACGGGAATCGAATAGGATACACTGCCATAGGTCACCGTGAGGTCACCGCGATAGTTGCCCGTCAGGCCCGTGACAGTCGTGCCCGATACGGTTGCTATCTCGGGAGCTATGCAGCAGGTGAAGCCTTGAACATCGGTGTCAACCAGTGAGCCATATTGATTATAACCGTAGACCGTAGGCGTGAATGACTGTCCGGTCGAAAGGTCGAGACGTTTCTCGCGTATCTCTATTGATGTGATGCTGTTGTCGACCGGAGCCTTTGAGACCGCGAAGAGTGCGTTTACCACAACGCGTGGTTCACCTTCCTTGCGATTAGGGTCGAGGCTCGACGTTGACGGGACGTTACGCACGCCGAGCGGGCGGATATACATTGTCGAAGAGCCTCCGCCATCAAAGTTCATTGCCTGGGCACAACCCAGCTTGTCCATGAACTGAGCCAGCATGTTCTGTGTAACGCCGGCCGACCCGCCCGCCTTACGACCGTCGACGACGAGCATAGTGAGGCGCGATTTGTCGTGATTATAGCCTACGGCGGTGCGCGGCTCAAGATTTGCAAGGTGGCCGGGATATCCCGGGGTGGGCTGCACCATGCCCTCGATGAGGATGAACGGGAAGCCGGCGATCAGCTCCTTTATCTTGGCCTGGCGGCCGTCGGCGCTGATTCCGATATAGGCTTTTACGATGTCGCCTTTCTTCAGGTTCATAATCTGGTCGATGGCCAGTCCGTGGCCCGAGAGCACATAGCCGTCGGTGGGTATCTTCATGTTGCCGATACCTTTTTCAGGTGCCGAGATGACCTCGAGGCTTTGTATGTCGCCCCACATTGTGGCTCCCTCGACGGGACGCAAAGCTACTTCGGCTCCGTATTGGTTGGTTCCCGTGTGGCCCTGTTGACCGTTGGAGGTGTATTGCCACTGGGGTGTATATATAATGAGTTGATTCTCGCCGCGCGCTTTGTTGACGGAGTGGATGTATCCCGAACGGTCGGGGTAGGTGACCGATCCCTCGGGAGACGGAGTGACGTGCCGCGACAATGACGGTTCGCCGCAGTTGTCGAAGTATATATAATATGAGTCGATGTCGGCCTGTGCCGGCGGAGTGGTGAAGTTGGCGAGAGAACCGTTAGATATAGTCGCGCCAAGCGCGTTGTAGGGATAGTAGGTGTTGAAGAAGTCGGAATTTACGCCTGCGAAATACTCCTCGCCGGGCTTGGTAAAGCGATCAGAGATCTCGGGGACGGTCTCGACGGCGCGCATGGCGTTGCCCGCCTTGGCCGCGCGCATTTCCACATAGGGATTGCGGAGGTCGACAGTGACATAGAACAGATTGTTGACCAACGTAGTGCCGCCCGAACGGCCTTCTACGCGAAGCTCGGTCTCGGTGGTGCCGGGTCCTACTGTGGCATGATAAAGGGTATCGACCGTAAATGGCGTTTTGTCGATAGTCCAAGTGGTGCGAGCCTGGGCTTGCGAAGCGAGAGCAAGCATCAAGGCGGGAAGTAAGTTGTGCTTAAGATTCATGTGCGGGTTGTTATAATCTCTATGCCACAAAGTTGCATAATTTTTGCGGAATATCCTTGTAGTTGCCTGTATTTCTTGAATTTCGGAGGGGTTAGATTTCCGCTCCGACAATTTTGCGGAAACTTTTTACTGACCTAATCTTCTGTAATGAGCCCGGAAATCATCTCCAACTTGATGATCGATCTCCGATTTGTACGAAGAGAACGACTCAAATTCATTTACTTTGGCCTTAATTTCGTTTTCCGAGGCATACTGAACCTTTTCTGCCCAAATAATTCGGCCGGAATACCATTTAGAATAGTCTTGCCATTCTATCCAGTCGCCATTATCCTTTGTATAGGTGACACCAGATGAACCCGAAGCGTCCTTAAACTCTGCATCTTCAAAATCTTGTAAGTGTTTAAGGAACCAGTTCTTAAAGTTTGGGTCTTTTGTGTGCCAACCTATATACTGTTCATCGTAAACAACCTCCCACGGTCCAGTGTATTCAGGTTCTGGTTCATCATCAGAAGAACACGCCGAGAAGATAAGCACCGTGAATAGTACCAAGAGTTTTGTTAACTTATTCATATTTATTTCGTTGTGAGTTGAGATTCAAGTTGTTTGATACGCTCGGTGAGCGTAGCGATTGATTCGTTCTTGGCATTGATTGTATCTTGGAGTGTAGCAATGGTGTCGACGAGTTTATTGATACGCTCCAATTCTTTGTTTTGCGAGATAAACATTTCCCCCGAATCTCTAAGGAACCAGTCGGCTGAGATTTCGGGAAACGCTATCAGGGTATTACGAATCACCTTGGAAGATGGCTCAGTTCCCTTTTGGAACATTGAACCAATTACCGACTGGGTGACGCCTATTTTGATAGCAAATTGCCTGTCAGACAATTTATATGTCGAGATTATATCTCTAATTTTTGAATTTAGTGTAGTCATGCCGTGAACGTATATACGTTAATAATCGTTAAATCCACAAAAATAAACGTATTTACGTTTGGCTATTAACGTAAATGCGATTACCTTTGCAGCATCAATCAATCAATACCGCAAAGGTAACGATTTTGATTGAGATAACAGCGACTAAAACGAAATAAAACGACAAGCTATGACAGCGAAAATCAACGGAAAAGAAATCAGCGCTCCCATTTGGGGTGGCTGTTGTCTTGCTCTCCTGGCACCGTGGAGTGAGATTAAGAAACTCGGCTTTAAGAAGCGCGACCGCTCCTTTGGCTTCATTAGGGACGCAAACGGAATACCTATCCAAGCTCTCTACTTCTATGCCGCAAAGCATTGTTGCTCTCTCTCGGATAAGCAACTTGTAGAGTGCCGCTACAAGTGGTACGTCACCACTGAGACCCTTGACGAAATCTCGGACTAATCAAATTCAACATATATGGAAACTCATGTAGAAAAAATTAATGCAATCCTCGACGCTATCAGTCAGGACATCGCAGAACGAGAAAAGGTGGCCGACAACGCTATGCACGTCCTCGAAAAGATGAAACCCTCTGACGTGGAGTATAAGGAAGCCAATCTCCAGTTCAGTGCCAACTCATTTGTTGCCGCCTATCTCAGACACATCAAGGACACTGTAAAGGATAAGGACTATCAGAGCCTCAAACGGCTTGAACAGTGCATCCGCTTCCACCACTACCAGCAGCATACCAAAGGCGCACTTGATGACCACAGTGACATATCTCTCGGTCAAGCAACAGTAGCCGTCATCCTCGGCGGATATGTAGAGCGCTTTTTCAAATAACCCTCCCAAGTCAAACCAATAAAACCAAATCAACATGGAATTAACAACCTCCTATCAGTACAAGGCCCACAACGAGGCTTCTTACAACAGCCTCGCCGCCTACGCCTCCACCATCCCGGCAACCGTAACCCTCCACCCCGGACTCCTCACCATCGTAGTTTCCGAGAACGCTGCTAAGGAGATCGGCGAGTTCATCGACGACAACGGCCTCGACTTCCACATCAATCCGATAGAGGTTGATGATGACAACCTCCGCGACGTAATCGACAGTGAGACCACCGATGCCGACACCCTCCGCAAAATCATCTACCGGATGATGGAAGAGAAGCGAGCAATGGCCGAGACTCACAAGAGCGTCCTCGAAGACATCACCAAACAGCGCGACTCAGCCAAAGAGAACCGCGACATGTACCAGAAGTGGTACTACGAGACCAAGCAGGGTGCTGACAGAGTCAAGAGCCAAGTCAAGGCAATTGCAGTGCTGGTAAACTCAATCTTCCCCGAAGATTAACCTCCGCCAAGTCAAACTAACCAATAACGGCGCTCAAGAGTGAGCAATGCCGAGGGGCAAGAGAGCCCCGGCCCCGAAAGGGGTTGCAATCGGGAGTGTAGATAATCTCAATTGGATAGAGGCTCGCAGACTAAGCGAGTGGTTGCAGGTTCGAGTCCTGCCGCTCCCACCACCAAAGAAGAGTACCTTGACGTAATGGAAATTCCGCTGATACTGCCCGGACGGGAGACCGCCGGAGAGTCAGCGATGAGTAGTAGCCGATAAAGATGCAGCTCAATAGCCTCGCAAGGGTGAACGGCACATTGAAGCGGGTCGGTGCTACGGTAAGAAAGAACCATCCGTGCTTATGCCGAACAATGACGGATGGCGGGTTGAGTCGTGTCCGCCCGTGGCAAATGGACCGGTAATAACCAAGTATGCAAAGAACTCACAGCATCTGAGTTTCCACATATATAAATCAGAACGGTATAGCTCAGTCAGTAGAGCGTCAGGAACACTCCTGAAGGTCGTCGGAGCAAAGCCGACTACCGTTCCCAATTAATCTCAAAAACAAATATGGAGAATAATACAATAAGAATCGCCAGCGGAGGCGTTGCGGAAGAGTTCCGCAATTTGAAGGTAGGTGAAGCCATCGCATTTCCTATGGACATCTACAATCCGAATACCGTCCGGAACACGCCAAGTGCCTCCATGCTTAACGAGCGTGTGAAAATGGGTAAAAAGTGGATAACAAGCACCGACATGGAAGATAAATGCGTCTATGTCGCAAGAGTAAAGTAGAGCCTATGGGAAGAGGTCAAATCAATGCCGTAGATCCCTCGGCTATTTTATTGGAGAATATACTCACAATAATGTCTGACTTTACATTTGGCAAGAAGGACGCCATGCACATTGTCGGAGGCGAAAAGAAGCTCACAGACCTTATCGCCGCCGGAAAGATAGAGGCAACAAAGCCGACCGAGGCGCAGAACGGTAAATGGTTCTGTAACGCCGCCCAGGTTTTGAGGCATTGTCGGAATACCAGAAAGAAAAAAAGATAACGATATATTAGCCCGAGAGGGTCGCTGTTATTAACCACATAGTGATGCCTTTGAAAACGCCCGTGAGGGTTTACAGCGTCAATCAATCAATCCCGATGGCCGGACGGGTTATTTCGGCTTCATGGGCGGTCAGTTTAGATGGCTGAAACACTGCTGAGGCGCGCCGATGCAGAGAGGTGGGTTCGACTCCTGCACCGTCCACCACCCAATTAGAATAATATCATTAGCACCGGGCCGTCTGCGAAGATAGTCCGGTTTTTCACGGGAGAATTGCACACGGCAAGTGCTACCAGTAGAGGCTGGCGTCAATAAATACGGGTATGGGCATCGCACAGGGCGACGGGACGCATATCGAATAGTTGACAAGTTGGTTCAAGTCCAACTCTCCCGACAACATCATCAACACATCATCAACATGGATAAACCGACATTCTCAAAGCGTGTCAGTGGTGGGACTCGCGTCTACTACATAGACACCCACAAGGACAGCAAGGGCTCTCCTTATATTGCCATATCGGAAATTCCGACAGACAAGTCGAAAGGCCCAAGGAAACGGCAGCGTATCTTCCTGCATCCTGAACACCTCGACGAGTTTCAGGATGCCTTGAACGCCGCGATAGACCACATCAAAAATGACATTGAAAGATGATCCGCTTGTGCTTCTCGGCTGGAGTTGCCCGTATTGTGGATCTCCAACTAAACTCGTTGACGACTCACAAATCTATGGGCGCTCCTATGGCACCAAGTGCTACCTGTGTGAGCCGTGCGGTGCATGGGTCGGATGCCACAAAGGTACTGACAAAGCACTTGGCAGAGTTGCAAACAAAGAACTCCGACAACTGAAGCATCAGGCGCACGAGGCTTTTGACCCAATTTGGAAAGAGGGCTATCTGCCACTGACTGCGGCCTACGAGGTTTTGTCAACCGCATTCCGATTGCCAAAGGAGCAAACTCACATCGGAATGTTCGATGAGGAGCTTTGCCGGAAGACAATAAGATTGTCAAAGATAATTCTCAAATACATCAGACAAAATGGCTAAACAAATCGAAGCAGGCAAATTCCTCGTCATAGAATGTACCGCTGGGGAGCTGATGGATGCCGTCGGCTCTGAAATCTGCATCTGCGACTGGTGCGGACGCCCCTATCTCCCTGCGGACAAAGGGTGCTATATTGCAGTCCTCAATCAATGGCGCTGTAAGGAGTGCTATGAAAGATGGCTCAGGAATGCAAGATGGCATCCAGAAGATGCCGATGTAGAGCGTCGGAATTTCAACTTCTACGCTCCTCGTTTCGGGGTCAAATGTCAGTAAATGTTAAGGCGTAAAATATTGATAAAATGGTGTTTAATCTGTTTGTACCTCTCGTCAATCTGCCTTAACTTTACAGGTGAAATGAAACATAAGTCAAACCAATAAAACCCATTCAAAATGGAAGAAACAACTCCCAGACTCGTCTCCTACATGAGCGAGAGTATCAACGAAATCAGCGCAGCTCTCTCTGCCTTTCAGGGCAGTGTCGAGCAGCCCAAACTTGAAAAAGAGGTTAAGGTGAAGACCAAGACCGGCGGCTCATACTCGTTCAAGTACGCAGACCTCTGCGCTTGTGTGAAAGCCGCCACCCCGGCTCTCAAAGCCAACGGTCTCTCCGTCTGTCAGCTCATCAGCGACGGCAAGCTCGTAACCATCCTCTCGCACAAGAGCGGCCAGTGGTTCAAGAGCGAACTGATGTTACCCAATCAGACAACCGACTATCAGGCTTATGGCTCCGCCATTACCTACCTGAAGCGCTACTCCTACTGTGCTATCCTCGGTATCGTGGCTGACACCGACAATGATGCCAACCTCGCCTGCGGCAATCAGGCTGAGTTCAAGGAACGCGGACATCAGCAACCTGCCGCCACGTTCACCGGCGCACAACTCAAAGAGGCGCTTGAGGAACTTGGCCGATGCACCACCCCCGACCACATAACATCTGTGTGGAAAAAGTGGAGCACCGCAGTTCCGGCACTCTGCGCCAAAGGCACCGAGTTCTATCAGGCTGTAAGCGCAAAATCTCACTCAATCCAAAATCCGGCTAAATGAGCATCGAACTGATTAAAAGCCCGGTGGAGTTCAATGAGGAGCTCCACCGGTATGCCCTCGGCGATAAGCGACTGATGGGCATCACCGGACTCATTCATTCAGTCCTTGAATTGGGTGTCTATCCTGATGCAAGTGACTTCGTAAAGAACACGGCAATCCCAAGGGCCGGCCAGTATGGTTCATCCGTCCACAAAGCTATTGAGCTGTATGATGACCTCGGCATCAAGGAAACCACATATCCCAATAGCTTCGGCGATGAAGATTGGGACGTGAGCCGCGAACTTGACAGTTACATCCGCCACCGCCAGGGCTTCATTCCTCTTGCCAACGAGTACACTGTCAGCGACAATTTCCAATACGCATCTCAGATAGACAACGTATGGATACGCGAGAGTACCGGCGGCATCTGGCTGGCCGACACCAAGACCAACAACCTCAACTACTATCCGCTTGACGGCTACGGATTGCCTAACTACTTCGCCAATCACGCGGACGGTCTGAAAGAATATCTCTCATGGCAGCTGTCAGTGTACGCGGTGCTGTTCGAGAGACAGAACCCCGGACTCAAAGTAGAAGGTCTGTGTGCCAACTGGCTCCGCAAGGATGAGGCAGCGTTTTGGATTATCGAGCGCAAGCCCGACGAACTCGTTCTTGAACTGCTGAAAGCGGTGTGGTATGAGTCCTTTGACGGCTCAATCGTCTATGAGCATCCCGACCGCAAGCTCCTGCATCCTCAACTCGGACAGCGGTCCACAAGCGATGCCGGGAGCATTTTGCCGGAAGACATGATAGCCTATGTAAACAAGCTGCTCAAACAAAAGCAGCACATAGACTCAGAACTTGACCGAGTGAAGCCTTTGCTGAGAGAAGCGATGGAGAAGCGAGGTCTAAGGAGTTGGGACAGCGGTCTGTTCAAGACAACTCTCGGAGCGGCCTCAATGCGACGGACATTCGATGCAAAAAGTTTCGAGAAAGACCATCCCGACTTGGCCGCTCAATATTTCACCCAAAAGGCCGTCAGCGGCTCGTTCAAAATAACACTTAAAGATAACAGCGATGATTAAATTACAAATTTCGGGAGGTGCAATCATTTATTCTATCTCCCAAGTTCAGGAAATACCCTCCAGAAACGGCGGCGATCCGTTCAGAAAGCGTGAGCTGATACTCGATGACTCGTGGTCCGACCGCGACGGCGTTGTGCATCCCAACTATGTATTAGTGGAGTTCACCGGGGACAAGATGGGACTCCTTGACAACTTTCAGCCGGGCCAGCGTGTCAGCGTCGATGCGTGCGTCAACGGCCGAGAGTACAATGGCCGAGTGTTCACGTCAATCAAGGGTCTCAACATCACTCCTTATCAGGAACAGCCTCAGCAGGGTTACAGTCAGCAGCCTCAGCAGGGCTATCCCCAACAGTCCGCACCGGCACCGGCGCCCGGATATGGTGCATATCCTCAACAGCCCACCTATCCACAGCAGGGTTATCCCCAACAGCCGAGCTACCCCCAGCAACCTGCCTATCCCCAACAGCCGTCATATCCTCAACCAGCCGCGCCGCAAGCCGCGCCGTTCCCCGGCCAGTATCCTGCCGGTGGCAGTACGCCCCAAAACCTCGGTGTAGACGGCTTACCGTTCAAGACCAATGCCTGAAGCTACCCTTACCAAGTGTAACGGAGAGGTGAGCATGGATAAGTCCTTTGACTACCTCTGCTCACTTCTCCAGAACGGAACCTACACTGTCAAGATAGTCCGTAAGACACAGCCGAGGACAGTAAGCCAAAATGCGCTGATGTGGATGTGGTTCAAGTGCATGGAGGAAGCGACCGGCACTCCGAAAGATGACATCCACGACTACTACAAGGCTAAATACCTTGGGCGAGACATAGCGGTCAGAGGCCGATGGGTTCATGTGATAGGCAGCACAACAGACCTGAACACGCTCCAGATGACCGACTACCTCAACAAGATTCAAGCTGATGCCGCTACTGAGTTCGGGATAAACCTCCCATTGCCAGCGGACAGGCATTATCAGGATTTCATAAACGAATACAAACACCGATAAATCGGGCGGCGCCAAATGCCGTCCGATATTTTTTCACCTCAAAAAAACAAAAATGGAATTAAAAATCAAGAAAGCCAAACTTACCAAGGGAGGCAGCGTTGAGGCGACTTACATTGACCAGGACGGCAACGAGATTACCATCAAAGGCAATCACCGCGCCCACGTGGATCTGCGCAGTCGCCTTCAGGAGTTGGTACCATTCTTCGCGGCACTGACTGAGCAGAAAGAGGCAGACTCAATAGATTGGTCTGACCTTAACGGAGAAGCCAACAATGAATTGCTGAAGCAGATTTCAGTGTCGGCCGTGAGCAAGGGCGGCGATGACTCTGCGCCGTTCATAGTGATGAGCGGCAAGCGTATCCTCATGACGAGAAAGGTGTTGAACCTATGCTCTCCCGGCGTTGACCTCGGCGACGAGGGTCTGGAACACGGCGATGAGTTCGACATGGCCGTGCAGGCATTTCTCTATGAGGTCGAGCAGTATATACTCGACCGCAAGTATGACACCGACGGAGTGCTGGACTTCAATCAGGATGACACATCCGGCAATACGGAAGACCCATTCGGCGAGGCCGGAGCCACAGTAGATGTAGCTATTCCTGAAGAGATACCTGCATAAGACATGAACCCAATATACGTTACCGAGACACCCGGCACATTCCGTCTCTCCTTTGACTACAATCCTCGTCTCATAGAGGTTATCAAGCGCATACCCAGCCGTCCCCGATGGGACAACGGAGACCGCGTGTGGATTGTAGCAAAGAAGAGTCCCTTCTATCCGCCGGGCTTTGATGCTCGGTGGTATGTTGAGGCTTTTGCAGGGTGGGCCGTCAAGAATCGTTACTGCATGTCGGTTCAGAGGCGTAAGGAAGCGAGTGATGTTATCTTCGAGATACCGCCGATGAAGCCGTTCACCGGCGACCATTATATGCTCCTGAATCCTTATGAGTACCAGTTGGAGGGTGTCCGCTATGCTTTGGACCATCAGCGTTGCATCTTTGGCGATCAGCCCGGACTTGGCAAAACGCTCCAAGCTATCTGCACGGTTGTCAAGGCGCACAAAGAAGCGGCCAAGTATGGCGACACCTTCCCTGTACTTGTAATCTGCCCGGCGGCTCTAAAAGTCAACTGGCAGCGCGAGTTTAAGAAGTTCGCCGGTATTGATGCAATCATTCTCGATGACCACAACAAAGCCGACTGGCACCGTTTTTACGAGTTGAAGAGACCTGACGGAGAGTCTATCTGCCCGGTGTTCATCACCAACTACGAGAGCCTTAAAAAGTTTTTCGTCACGAAAGTCACGGCCACCAAGCGTATCACTCTCCGCTCCATTCATTTTGACGAGCGCATCAATCTCTTTAAGTGCGTCATCATAGACGAGAGCCACAAGTGCAAATGCAGCAAGACCCAGCAGGCAAAGTATGTCGAGGGCATCTGCAAGGGTAAGAGGTGGATATTTGAGCTGACCGGCACCCCGGTTGTCAACAACAATACCGACCTTGTGCAGCAGCTTAAAATTCTTGACCGTCTTGAGGACTTCGGCGGCTATCAGCAATTTATGAGACGCTTCTGCGACGGACCCAAGCAATCTTCCAATCTGCGTGAGTTGAACTACCGTCTGTGGATGTGTTGTTTCTTTCGCCGGGAAAAGCAAAAGGTTCTCACCCAGCTCCCCGACAAGACGCGCCAGTATATCACCTGCGACATCACAAACCGCAAGGAGTACACAGATGCGGAGAAGAACCTGCTCGGCTATCTGAGGCAGTATAAGAACGCCTCGGATGACAAGCTGATGAGAGCCATGCGAGGTCAGGTGATGGTGCAAATCGGCATCCTCAAACAGATAGCAGCTCACGGCAAAATCAAGGCCGTGTCGGATTTTATTCACGACATCATAGACGGCGGCGAGAAGTTGATCATGTTCGCTTTCTTGAAAGATGTAGTGGCAGCTCTCAAACAAGAATTTCCCGATGCCGTCTGCGTAACGGGTAGCGAGAATACCACTCAGAAGCAGGCCGCCGTTGACAAGTTCCAGAACGACCCCGACTGCAAGCTCATTATCCTCAACTATCGTTCCGGCGGTACGGGCCTGACCTTGACAGCCGCCAGCCGCGTAGGCTTTATCGAGTTCCCCTGGACTTACAGCGACTGTGAGCAGGCCGAGGACCGCGCCCACCGTAACGGCCAAAAGAACGCGGTGAACTGCTATTACTTCCTCGGCGACAAGACCATTGACGAGAAGATGTATAAAATCATTCAGACCAAGAAAGACATCGCCAACGGAGTGACCGGCACAACCACTCAAATAGAGGAGGATATTGTCAACATCACCATGAACCTGTTCAGAGATGAGTTATGAAACGAGCGTTCCGTCATAAAATCATCGGCGAGAGAATCCATATTCTCAAAAACGGCATCGGATTGTTCGGGCCGCAGCTTGAGAGCATCGCCGTATTTGACAATCGGGATGGCAATTTAGAACGGGTCAAGCAGATTGTAAAACAGTTAAACGAGTGCGACCGACGCACCGAACATCCGAAACCATGACAGAAAAGGAAATCTTAGAAGCGGAGAAAGACTACTCAGAGGCCAAGATACAGCACACTTGCGTATGCTGGTTCCGTATGACATTCCCAAAGGTTGACCGTCTGCTTTTCTCTGTTCCCAATGGAGGATGGCGTGGCGGCCGTGCCGGTGCATCTATGGTCTATGAGGGTCAGGTCAAAGGAGTGGCCGACCTCATTCTCTTGTTCCCATCGGGCGGCAAGGCGAGCCTCTGCATTGAGATGAAAGTCCCCAAGCGCAAAGGTTCTAAGGCCGGAACCCAGTCAGACGAGCAGAAATCGTGGCAAGAATTAGTAGAGCGAAACGGCAGTGTGTATGCCGTTTGCCACGGTATAATAGAGTTCATAACCGCCGTGTGCCGATACCTTAGAGTGTCGCCAGCGCCATATATTGAAGAGGCTCTAAACAAGTACCCACTTTACCGATGACCTACATAGATTTAATAAACCGCTTTTGGGAAGCCTATCGCGTTAAGAAATTTTCAGATATAGACACTGCTATTTACTTTTTCCTGCTAAATGAGTGCAATATTAGAAGATGGCTTAACCCCTTTGAATTGCAGACGAGGAATTTGGAAGTATGCCTTCAGATTTCTCGCAAGACGATTGGAGAGGCCAGGAATAGGCTCAAGCAACGCGGTATGATTGATTTTATAGAGGCACAAGGGAGAGGTCCGACTATCTATCTTATAGATGGGGTCAATATCAATAATTCGGAGCTTTATGAGAGGTTTTGTGTTTCCGATTGTGTTTCCCCTGAGAAACACGAAGGTAACACAAATGGAAACACAAAGGTAACACAAGGGTTACACAAAGGTAACACAACGCCTGATTCCACCTTATTAATAGAAGAAAGAAGACATAAGACTAAAGACAATAGTGTTGCTGTCGCAACACGCGGCGCACCTCAACTCATAGAACCTGAAAGTCTTTTTGCTGAGGAAGAGAGAAAGGCTGCAAAGAAAAAATCTCCGCCAAAGCCAAAAATTACTTTTGAGCCGCCGACACTCGATGATGTCCGGCGGTACTTCCTGAGCCAAGATGCCGACAAGCGTCTGGAAAATTGGGAAGAGAGTGCGCGTCGGTTTTACGACAATTACGCAGCTGTAGGCTGGATTGATAAATACAACCGACGCATTACTCGTTGGGATAGCAAAGCAAATTCGTGGATAATCGACGATGAAAAGCGAGAAAAAGAAAGGAAACAAAATGAGCAAACCAGAACAGATAGACCGATACCTCCAAGCGGCGGCATACCCATTCGAGGAAAAGTCACGCCAAGTTGCGGGCTCAAGAGACGTGACCCGTCAGGAGAAACTTGATTTTCTCGAAATATGCAAGTCCATTTGCCCCAAATTCCAAATCCGCGACAGCATGAAGCCTTTACTGAACGACCTTGTGCGGTGGTGCCTGATGATTGACGGCAAATTGGATCCCGACAAAGGTCTGTGGCTATGGGGCGACATCGGCACCGGCAAATCGACAATGCTTGAAATCATCCGAGACTATTGCCACATGGTGCGCCGCCCTGTATGTTATCGGGAAAAAGACAATCCGAGAACGATGCGCCGCGACCCCTGGGCATATAGCTTCCGCATTACCAACGCCAGCTACGTTGCCGGAATGTTCGCCAAAGAAGGGTACCCAGGCATTGAGGAGTACATAACATCATGCCGTCAGGCTTTCGATGAAGTCGGCCGCGAATGTATCCCCACCGGATTTTTCGGTAATATGGAGAATGTCTTTCAGTATATCTTCCAACGGCGATATGACATAAGACGCGGCGATTTTACCCATGTCACCTCCAATCTCGCCCCTGAACAGATTGGCGAAATCTACGGCGACCATATCTATGACCGCTGCTTTGAAATGTTCAACTTCGTTCAAATGTCCGGCGAGTCATGGCGATGAAGGTTGTAATCTATTGGGTCACGAAAGACGAGGAAGCAATCGTGGCCATTAGGAAACATTTCGGTCTTCCCAAATATACGACTGTGAACGGTCATACTCCCGGAGAGATCAAGACGAAAGATATTCCGATGTTTGAAGAGACTGCCCGACGCGGTTTCTTCCGCTATCAGAAAGTTGAATGGACATTCAACGGTGCCACTTACTCATGGTAAAATGGTGTAAAAATGGTGGCCATTCTGTTTGCAAAATCCGCTCACGGTGACTAACTTTACAGTACAATCAACTAAAAGTCAAACCAATAAAACCCACTATGGAAGTAAAATCCGTAAAACTATCATCGGTGCATCCGTCACCGATGAATCCTCGCAAAACATTCGACGAGGCGGCGTTGAAGGAACTGTCGGAGAATATTCGTCAGCAGGGACTTCTCCAGCCTATCACGGTGCGTCCGGTAGCAGATAACACCGAGTATGAGATTGTCTGCGGAGAGCGCCGCTATCGTGCTTACCGTATCCTCTTTGAGGAAACGGAACTCAATAACGAGTTGCCGTTCAATCCCTGGGACGAGATTATGGCCATTGTGAAAGAGATGTCCGATGAGGAGGCCTTCGACGCGATGATCACCGAGAACCTGCAACGTCAGGATGTTGACCCGATGGAGGAAGCCTTTGCTTTCGGGCAACTCCAAAAGAAAGGCAGCTCAATCCAAGACATTGCGCTCCGCTTCGGCAAGAGCATCCGCTTCGTTCAGGACCGCATCAAACTCAACTCTCTCATTCCTGAGTTGATGAAAGCCTTGAAAGAGGAAAAGATGCCCATCAGTGCGGCCATGATAATCTGCAAAGTTACCGAGGATCAGCAGCGCGCATACTTCAAGCAGTACGATGACAGCTATCAGGGCTTCACAACAGCAAACGCTTCGGGATTTGTCAAGGGCCTGTTCCTCAACATCATTGATGCAGTGTGGAAAAGCGATGCTGAATTTGCCGGTGGTTGTGGCACCTCTTGCAGTGAGTGTCAGCACAACATCTGCAACCACGGCTGTCTGTTCTACGAAATGAAAGCCACCGACGGCCAGTGTACTTGCGAGGATAAATTCATCGCCAAGACTGTTGCCTACATCGCGGAATATCTGCGGAGCAATGACAGCACTCTTGTCAAGGCCGGACAGCCTCTTGAAAAGGGCAAAGCTGTTATAGCCATAGGTAATGATTCCTATGCCCCCGGCAGTATCAAAAAACTCAAAGAGGCTGTACGCGCCAAAGTCAAGGAACTCGGCTACGAAATAGTTGAGCCGTCGAGTCAGTTCAAGAGCCGATGCTGGTACGACATGGACGATGAACGCACTCAAAAATTCCTGGAGAGCGGAGAGTGCTACCGTGTTATTCAGTTGGGGAGCTACAACTACATCCGCATAGAAGAGCAGGCGTGGTACCTCAAAAAAGACGATCAGACCACGAATATTGACAGCAACGGACTCCCTCTCAAAGTTCAGGAGCTTGTCAGTAAGTACAAGTCTGAGAAAAGCTCGCTCCCTGCCTACCTTGTATCTCAGGGTTGTAAGGCTCTCGGCGAGCATGGCCAAATCAAGGACCTCAACGGACTTGACAATTCCGAGTTTATCCTCGCTTACTCAATGATGGTGAAGAACAATAGCGAGCTCTGCACCGAACTCGGCCTCGGTAAGTATCCCTCCGCCGAGGAAATCACGGCCTATGTCTCCGGCCATTTTGAGATGGCGCCCTTTATTCTCAGAGCATGGATGAAACACGCGCTTGCTTGCGGTACCACAATTCTCATCCTTGATGAAGTCAAGCACCTGGCCAAGCCTCATGTTGACCGTCTCGGAGAGATTTGGTGCCCTGTCGAGTACAATGAGGCCCGCGACAAGGTCAACGAGAAATTCAGCAAGAGCGAGAAGAAAATCACGGCTCAGCTGAAAGCCCTCGGTTATACTCTTGACGGTAAGAAAATCGAAACCGAGGCACCTGCCGCCGAAACCACTCCGGCCAAGCGTCCAACCTCCATAGAGAAGCAATTCAAGGAGATGAAGAAGAAGCACCCTGGTTCAATCCTCATCTTCCGCGTCAATGACTTCTACGAGTTGTTCAACGAGGATGCGGAAAAAGCCGCTGAGTTACTCCAGATAACCATTACCAAGCGTGGCAAGAAGATGGTCGCCGGGTTCCCTCATAATGCACTCGACACCTATGTGCGAAAACTAACGAAAGCAGGTGTCAGAGTGGCAGTCTGCGAACAGCTTGAAGCCCCCAAGAAGTGAGGTAACGAGTCAATCACATCATCAATCCAAACGCGGCACCGCTCATCTTCTGAGTGGTGTCGCCTATTTTACTATGGAGTATCAGGAATTTCTCAAATCAAAAATAAAAATCTCCGAGGATTACGGCTTCAAGGTTGACATGAGCGAAATAAATCCCAACCTCAAACCTCACAACAAACTGATGGTAAAGTGGCTTGTTGAAGGTGGCAAGAGGGCGTGTTTCGCTTCTTTCGGGCTGCATAAGACCGTCACTCAGCTGGAGGCCGTGCGGCTCACTCTCACAAAGGTAGGGCATGGCTCCGGACTGATAGTCTGCCCACTGTCGGTCAGACAAGAGTTCGTTGAGGACTCCAAGAACATCCTCGGATGGGTTATCCCACCTAAATTCATACGTCGCCCTGAAGAGATGGACGGAGACGGTATATACCTTACCAACT
>CANDNO010000033.1 GCA_947386115.1 uncultured Muribaculaceae bacterium | reverse complement strand
GATGGTGGACCCTTTTTTATTTAGAATCTGGACCCTTTTTTATTTAGAATATACAGATTGAACATTTCTCCAATCATTTTCTCGGTTTAAAGTTCTATTGGAAGGGAGTTACAGATAGCCAAAACCGGTATTCAATGCTTACTTACGATTTCGAGCCTCGAACTATAGTCATGTCGTGTGTATATATAATGCTTGATTACTTCAGGAAGGATAACTGTGCGTCGTTTGGCTTTGTAGCAGCCGATGATTTAGTTAAAAGCAATCATGTAGCACAATCTAACAAGCGTTTCCGATTTTATCGTCGAATGATGCTTTCTATTTTTGGATCTGAAACGTTTGTTCAAGGTTATGATATAAATAACTCAGTTTATATACTTATAAACAAGAGTCTTTTGGAGGAAGGTATTGTCTCTGTTTCTCAGATAGAAGAAGAGATTTCCAGGATTTATGAGGGCGCTTACTCGTTGGTTTTGGAGCGGTGAACGTCGTCGAGCAGTCGGTGCATTGCCTTGTCGTATTGAGCCTTGACGTTGCCGACCTTTATTGTGCCGTTGTCGAACAACCGTAGAATGAAATCATTGAGTGATTCGTCACTGCGTTTCTCGTTTAGATGCACATAGATTATCGGTGCCAGGACGAGACTACCGTCGACATATTCCTTGAATTCGTCATAAACGCTCTGTGCGTCGCGGCGACCTATTTTATGGGATATATACACCTCGGCTGCCACGACAAAAGCCTCGTTGAGACCCTCGCGGTGGTTGTTTGCGATGGCCTCGTTCTCGCGATAGAAATCGTCGGCTTTCAATTCCTTAAGTTTGGTTATCAGGGCGTTGGATATGTTAAGTCGATGAAGGTTTTCGTGAGTATAGACTTTGAGGAAATCGAGGCGAAATTGTTTCTCCAGTTCAGGGTCAAGAAGCAACGGCGTACAGCAAAATGACTCGTCGGACAGATTGAACGCGTTGTCGATATTCAGTACATACGTGCGTGATCGAGTCTCCGAGAGACCTTCGGGACCCGAAAAATCGGTCATGGCTGCATGTATCGTATTAAGCAGTGAGTCTGATACGGGATATGACTCGATATACTCCTCGAGCATGGGCTTTACTTTCTGTGACCAGTATTCGGGATAGCCGGCATCGTTAATCGCGTTGAGGCAATAGCTCAGTTCGGGTTGCAGCGATACGATGTTCTTTATCCAGCCAGCTTCGTCGGCAGTCACAGTGTTGTTGGTCTTGAGGTCCGAGAAGAACATCGTGCAGGAGTCGGTGCAGTCTCTGTTACCGTTGAAAGTAGCATAGAAGTTGCATAGCTTGGAGGCAGTGACATTGTCGTTGATACGGTCCAGATTTCGGGTGAAGATAGAATCACCCAATAGCGACTTGAATCGAGGCTCATCCTTGATCTTGTCAAAATACTGCAGCGACGCTATCATATCGAAACAGCGCGAAGTAGTGAACAGCCGGCTTGCTGTAGTGGCGTATGACGAAAACGACCAGAATAGCATAGCTGCAAAGAGTATCAGTCGGGTTGTCATGGAAAATACTGTTTAATGGTAGTCAGTTTCGATTAAATCATGAGCCGTTTGTGCGGCTATGCTTTCCTGTTTGTTAATTATTTTTGTTTTGCCGTCGGGATACGCTTTTTCGGGATTGTTGCATATTTCCCATTGTAATTTTCTGAACGATTTTCTGTCGATTTCAGTGTAGGAATGATTCCCCGGACGAGGTGTTATAGGTTGATTCACCTGTTCGAGTCCCGTGATGAGAAACCGGTATTCGCCCCCGTCTGTTTCAGCTTCCATGATGAGCCCGGGTAGTCCCATAAGTTGCCACGGGCCCGATGAGACAGGAATGTCAGTCGCAAACCATGCCCACCACCTTCTGCCGTGATAATCGGCCATGGCCTTTTGACAGTTAAAACCGAGAATCGTCTTGAAGTCATCGATTAACTCCCATTGAAGATCCGACAATGGAACGGTGTAAGTGAAATCTTCCTGTGCGGCATAATCGATGACAGTGAGGAATTCCTCGTCGTCAGGCTTCGTGACTTGTGTGCGTTTGGCTATCGATGGGATGTTCACTTTGTTGCGGTCAAAGGTAATCCCTCCGTTTTCGATAATCAGTGCATTAGACGCTGCGTAAGATAACATGTCGTTATACTTATCGCGGCCACCGGGCGTAGCCATTAACGAGTCATACTGCTCGGTATAAGGGCTATAAAAGCGAGACCCTACAGGTGAAGCATACAGAATCATGTCGTTGGAGTCCTCAAAATCGTACCCGTCGACATGTCGGCGCACCTCGGTAAAGGTGTATTGGGCCTTTATCTGTGCCGGAATTTTGTTCTCGCTGTGGCCGGTGATGTAGGTGAGTGCTACGGCGGTGTATAGAAGGAGTCGTTTCATTGTTTATCGGTTATCTTCCACGACTGTGGCTATTTTCTTAATGATATTGAGATTAACAGCTCACGGCCTCGGAGCCAGCGTTGGCTCTCAAAAGAGGTCAGCTGATTGTATGTTGTGTAGTTGTAGGTGCGCTGGTCGAGCAGATTGCTCAGCGAGGCCGATAGCTCAAGGCGCTTGCTGAGTTTGTAGACGACTTTGGTGTCGAGCAGGAACGCGTTTTTGAAACGGTCGGCGGTAACTTCGTTGCGATAGTGCTCGCCGCTGATGTGCCACTCCCATTTCTTGTGGGGCATAATGTTGAGCAGAATCTCATTCTCCATGCTGCCGAGCCATGAAGCGTCGGTTCCGTTCATCGACAAGCGGCTCGATGAGAAATCAAAGCGGTAGTCGATGCTGAGCCAGCGTAGCGGCGCACCGTTGATTTTGGCGCCAACCGACCACATGGTACTCACCGAATTGACCTCGCGGTTCTCTGACAGCAAGTGTGACTCGCTGCGGCTGAACGAACCGCTGACATTGGCGCTACCGCGCATGAAATCAAGAGTCTTGCCGATATTTCCGCTCGCCATGGTTCTTTTGCTGTCACTTTTGGCCGGCGAGTAGGAATACACCACATAGTCGCCGTAAAGTTGCTGCGAGAGGGTGTAGGGATTGTGCGACCACGATTGCATCACAAACGCGTTGGCAAACAGGCCGTGGCGAGTGTGTTTATATGCTATGCGCGATGATAGGCGTTGTGATGTGGAGCTGTAAAAGTCGTCAACTCCACGGCGAAAAGAGCGATAGTCGGTCATGATGTATCCCGGCTGGATTATGCTCAGGCTCATAGGACTACGCCCTGTCCCGCCACCGGCGCTTATCGACAGCCTGTTGTTGGGTTTCCAGTTGAAGCTGAGCGATGGCGAGAAGTATGTTTCGTCGCGGTTGGCTATCGATTTGTCAAACGTATAATGAGAATATTTCAGCGGGGTTGTCAAGGTTATGTTCACTCGTTTCACCCAATACTCGAATTGAGGTTTGGCGAAAACGGTGAAATTGTTGGTGTTCAGTACGTTTTCGGTCATGCCGGGTATTTCGGCCGGCATATCGGGCAGCGAAGTGTCGAGTGTGCGCAGGTATCCCTCGATGCCTGCTTCGAGGCTTACGGTGATACCCTTGATCGAGAAGGTATATGCACCGCTCTCGAGGGTATGGAACGCGTGGTCGCTGATGGACTGCGATGCACGGTCAATCACGGTGAGCGACTGTGGTGTCGATTCCCACTCGTTGCGGCTCTCAAAGGTCACGAGGTGGTTGCCTTTGAACCGCTTGATGAGTTTGAAATCGTTACGTACATAGTAGTCGGGTAGCGATGCCGACTGCGAGTTGGGTATCGAACCGGTCATATCGAGCCGAATGTCGTCCCAGTCAATATTGGTCTTCAGTGTGTTGTTAATGAAGGCTGAGCGCTTGTTGAGCTCATAGATGAACTTACCCGAGAGGGAGTGGGAGCGGTCGGTGCCGCGGCGGTTTTCGGTGACAATACTGTTGCCGTCGTCAAGGAAGTAGGTCGTGACATTGGCGGCATCGGCCGTCACGCGGTTGAATGAGTAGTCGAGTTGAGCCTTGAACTCACCTTGCTTCAACTTCCAGAGGTTGTTGGTCGATACGAGCGCCGAGCGGTTGAAAAGTGTGCGCTTTTGGCTCAGATTAGGCACTCCCGGGAGCGAGATGCCTATATGGCGTTTTAAATCGGTACCGCGGCGTGAGGCGAAGAAGTCGGTCGCTTGTGATGACAGGTCCTCGCCGGCATTGTTGCTCTTGAACGTGGTGATATTCTGGAAATTCGGCATCACGGCCATGGCGAACAACTCGCCGTCCCATATCGCGCCCTCGGGCTGCCAAGAGTAACCTCCCCCGGCGTCGCCATGGAACGTCCATGTGGCTTTAGCCTTGTTTTTCAGCTTGAGATTGATTGCAGCCTTGTCGGAAAAAGATATGCCCGAGAGCACCTGCATGGGCTGGTGGTTTTCCATGACCTCGACAGCCCCCACATCCTCGTGACTGATGCCGTTGGTCGCGATACCATATTTGCCCCCGAGCAGGTCTGATCCCTCGATGTAGAACTTGTTGATATCCTCTCCCTGGTATTGAATCTTGCCTGAGCTCTCCACATTGATTCCCGGCATGCGTCGCAGCACGTCGCCTATGGAGCGGTCCTGCTCCTGGGCGAATGAGCCCACATTATATGATATGGTATCGCCCTGTTCGCGTATACGGTCGGCCTTGACGGTCACCTCTTTTAGCCGTGTCTCGCCGGGTTCCATGAGGATGGTAAGCGGAAACGTAGCGGTGTCGAGCCCAATCGACTGCTTGGCAAAGCTCATCATGGTGACTTCGAGGCGGCAACTGTCGATTGCAGCCATGGACATGGCGAAACTGCCGTTGGCCTTGGTCGAGGCATATTTCTTTATCTTGCCGTTAGCATCCTTGACTATTACCGATGCACCGGCAAGAGGCTCGCCCAGTACCTTGTCGACAACCGTACCCGCCACATTGACCTGTGCCACGGCACAGGCCCCGGCGAGCAAGCACAGCACGTATGTGAGGAGTTGTTTCATTGTCTATCGGTAGTCGGTTTCTATAAAGTCCATCTTGGCTTCTTCCTCGGTGGGTATATAGTCGGGGCCTACGTCGAGGTCGAGCTCGGCGCGCATCATCGACGAGCTGTGTTCTTTGGTTTGGCGTTTCTGCTGCAACATTTTAATGCGGGTGGTCTTTTCATATTCACGTTTATTGTATATGGGCCGCATCTCCATATCGGTTTTCTCGATACCGTTGGCTGTGAAAACGTGTTGTCGGGTCGATTCGGATGCTTCGAGAATGAGCCCCGGCAGTCCACAAAGTTTCCACGGACCGTCCATCAAAGGGATGTCGGGCGTGAACCATGCTGTCCAGTGACGGCCGTGATAGTCGGCAGTGGCCATGATGCAATCGTAGCCGAGAATATTCCTGGTCGAGTCGGTAATCTCCCATTTTATACTCTCTATGGGCTCGGTGTAATACTGGCGCCCTACCACGCTCACATAATCGTAGACGGTGTACTCGCCATCGGCAATATCCTTAAATACATAGAGTTGTGTGTTGTACACCACATTATCCATCACGCTGCGATCCTTGGTCTCGGTATACTTCATTATCGCGGCGTGAAGTAGCCGGTCTTCCTGTGCGCGCCCCGACGGTGTCGATTTCAGCGAATCCTTACGCTCGGTTTTAGGACTGAAGAATTTTGACTTTGTGGGGTTGGCGAGCAACAGGAAAGGAACATCCTTCTCGATAATCCCGTCAGAGCCTCTCAGGAACTTTTCGTGGTAGTTGTAACTCACTTTTATCTCGGCCTTGGGGTATGTGCGCTTGGCCATTGCGCACGCGAGTGTACACAGGAGTAGCGCCAATGTGGTGATTCGGTATCTATCCATTGCTCTATTGGTTGTTTGTGGCGGTAAAGGTAGCGTTATTTACCAATTTTTTTCTCAACAAATGTTGATTTTTGATTTTTTTACAGATTCTTTTTGCTACATTTGTGAAATCAAACATTTTGAACATACTCTTATGTGAGATGATACATGTTCTACTGCCCGATGATGTCTTGCGACCGTTGCCTTTCTACCTGGCAATGGAAGAGTATCTTGCGGCTCGTAGTAATGATGATTATTTCTTCATGTGGCAGGTTGAGCCGACAGTAATCATAGGACGCAACCAACACATTCTTACCGAGGTAAATCTTGACTACTGCAACAGCAGGGGTATCGATGTAGTGCGGCGCAAAAGTGGCGGAGGCTGCGTGTATGCCGATATGAATAATGTGATGTTCTCGTACGTCACGACGTCCGATGCCGTCGTTACCACTTTCTCGGCCTACACGACGATGGTAGCCCGAATGTTACGCTCGCTTGGCGTCAAAGCCGAAGCCGGCGGACGTAACGATATCCTTATCGATGGCCGCAAGGTGTCGGGGAATGCTTTTTACCACAAGCGCGGGCGTGCGATACTTCACGGGACGATGCTGTATGACACCGACATCTCGCAGATGCTTCGGGCCATAACCCCGTCGACACAGAAGCTCACGAGCAAGGGAGTGGAATCGGTGAGGTCGCGGGTAATCAATCTCACCGAGGTGCTGGATATGACTCTCGAGGAGTTCAAGCGGCGTTCGGCAGCGGCATTGTGTGACCGAGAACTGAGCTTGACTGCCGAGGATGTCCAGGCTATCGAAGCGATTGCTCTACCGTATTATTCCCGTGAATGGCTCTACGGTAATTCTCCGCGAGCCAATGCCGGCATAAAGCGACGCATCGAAGGCGTGGGCGAGCTTGAAGTTGCGGTATCGTTAAAGGCCCACAGGATAGATCACGTAGATGTAAAGGGTGATTTCTTCCTGCTGTCTGACATCGATGACATGTTGCTCGACCGTCTCAAAGGTGTCCCCTACGACCGCGAAGCGGTGACATCGGCGCTTGAAGGTGTCGATGTATCTACGGTCATTGCATCGCTTGAAACCAAAGAATTTATTAACCTTATAATACCATAAAACCCAATCATGGATAACGAAATCAAAAAGACCTGTCTTCATGACCGCCATGTGGCGCTTGGCGCTCAGATGAGCCCGTTCGGCGGCTTTGATATGCCCATACAGTATGCCGGAATAGTCGAGGAGCACCAGGCCGTGCGCACGGCTTGTGGCGTGTTTGATGTCTCTCACATGGGCGAGGTGGAGATCACCGGTCCCGAGGCCGAAAAATATGTGAACCACATTTTCACTAACGACGTTACCGGAGCCCCCGACGGCAAGTGCTTTTACGGCATGATGCTGCACCCCGATGGCGGCACGGTCGACGACCTGCTCGTTTACAAACGCTCTACGACCGATTATTTCCTGGTAATCAACGCATCCAACATCGACAAGGATGTTGCCTGGATTATGTTGCACGCCGACGGCTTTGATGTCAAGGTCGAGAATCTGAGCGACAGCCTTGGCGAACTTGCCATTCAAGGCCCCGATGCCGAGCGTGTTGTCGAGGAGGTCATCGGCCTCAAGTGTGCCGAACTCGAATTCTACACCTTCAAGGATGCCGAGATTGACGGAGTGCCGGTAATCGTTTCGCGCACCGGCTATACCGGAGAAGACGGTTTCGAGATATATGCACCTCACGATGTGACGGTGAAACTGTGGGACAAGCTCATGGCTGCCGGGGTGGCTCCCTGTGGACTCGGATGCCGCGATACACTTCGCTTTGAGGTGGGACTCCCGCTGTATGGCGACGAACTTGCCGATGATATCACTCCGCTCGAGGCCGGTCTCGGTATGTTTGCCAAGCTCGACAAGCAGTTTATAGGCCGTGACGCTCTCGCCGCCCAGAAGGCTGAGGGTGTGACCCGTAAAATCGTAGGCATAGAGCTTGCCGACCGTGCTATTCCTCGCCATGGATATGAAGTGCTCAATGAGGCCGACGAAGTTATAGGAACTGTAACGACCGGCTACCACGCGATATCGGTCGACAAGAGTATCGCAATGGCGCTTGTCGATGCCCGCTATGCTGCGATGGGAACACCGCTCAAAGTAAGGATACGTCGCAAGGTATTCCCTGCCACAGTCGTTTCAAAGAAATTCTACAAAAAATCATATAAGAAATAATCACTTAAAAATATTCAAGTCATGTCACAGATTTATTATGCACCCACCCACGAGTATATTGTAGTAGACGGTAACGTAGGAACAATCGGTATCACCGACTATGCCCAGCACGCCCTCGGCAATGTCGTTTATGTCGATATGCCCGAGGTTGACGATGAGGTAGAGGCCGGTCAGGATTTCGGCGCTATCGAGAGCGTAAAGGCAGCCAGCGACCTCATCTCGCCTGTCACAGGTACTGTCATCGAAGTTAACGATGCACTCGCCGACAATCCCCGTCTTGTAAACCAGGACCCTATGGCCAACTGGATTATCAAGGTAGAGATTGCCGATCCCACCGAGCTTGACAATCTTCTCGACGAGGAGGCTTACAAGGCTATTTGCAAATAACACAAACAGGTATGCATCATTATTTTCCACATACACAAAGCGATATTGACACGATGCTCCGGCGCATCGGTGTCAAGTCGCTTGACGAGCTCTACAGCGACGTGCCTGAGAGCCTGAAACTCAAAAAGCCGTACAATCTTCCCTCGTCGCAGAGCGAGAAAGAGATTCGCGACTTTTTCGACGCGCTCGGCTCGCAGAACCGTCAGCTCAAGTGCTTTGCCGGAGCAGGTCATTACGACCACTATGCACCTGCCGTTGTCGGCTCGTTGATTTCACGCTCCGAATTCCTCACCGCCTACACCCCCTATCAGCCCGAGATATCGCAGGGTACGCTGCAATATATATTCGAGTACCAGACGATCATGTCGCGCCTTACGGGGCTCGAGGTGAGCAATGCCTCGATGTATGACGGTGCCACAGCTACGGCCGAGGCAATGCTCATGGCTGTAGCCCATGCACGCCGTCGCAACCGTGTGCTGGTATCGGCAACTGTAAACCCTGCCGTGCGCGAGGTAGTAGATACCTATGCTCGCTATCACGGTGTGGTGGTTGATACCATTGAAGCCGTCGATGGTGTTACATCGCGGGAGGATCTTGACGCCAAGCTCGCTGCGGGCGATGTGGCCGGTGTGATTGTTGCCGCTCCCAACTATTACGGTATAGTAGAGGATTACAGCGGTTGGGCCGACGCCTGTCATGCCGCCAAGGCTCTGTTTATCATGAACAGTGTCGCCATTGACCTTGCCTCGATTAAGACACCGGGAGAGTGGGGTGCCGACATTGCAGCCGGCGATGCCCAGTCGCTCGGAATGCCGCTGAGTTTCGGCGGTCCCTACCTCGGATATCTCTGTGCAACGAAGGCGCTGATGCGTAAGATGCCGGGACGTATCGTCGGCGCTACGACCGATGACCGCGGCAACCGCGTCTTTGTCCTCACGTTGCAGGCGCGCGAACAGCACATACGTCGCGAGAAGGCTACTTCAAACATCTGTTCCAACCAGGGACTCATGGCCCTCTATGCCACGATCTATACCTCGGTGATGGGAACGAAAGGTCTCGAGGAGGTTAACGGACTCGGATTCAGCGCAGCCCATTATCTGGCCGAAGCATTGACCGAAACCGGTAAAATGCGTCTGAAGTATCCCGATAAGCCATTCCTCAATGAGATGGCTATGACCGCCGACTTTGACCTCGACGTTTTCTTTGCCAAGGCGATGGAGAACGGGATATTGCCCGGCGTGAGAATTGACAAGAACACTATACTCATTGCAGCTACCGATATGCTTACCCGCGATGATCTCGACAGCTATGTAATGTTGGTTAAAACAATGTAAGACTGCCATGAACAGAGAATTTTACAGCAAGCTCATATTTGAGCTTTCACGTCCCGGCCGACGTGGCTATTCGTTGCCATCCAATGGCTTGGGCACGGCAGTCAATCTGCCCGATAACTTGAGTCGCGACACGGCTCTTGACCTCCCGCAGGTCGACGAGCCCACCGTAGTGAGGCACTATAACAATATGAGCACTAATAACTTCGGCGTCGATACCGGCTTTTATCCGCTGGGTTCCTGCACGATGAAGTATAATCCCAAGATCAACGAGGAGATGGCTTCACACCGTGGGTTTAAGTCGATGCACCCCGCCACGCCCGCTGTTGCTTCACAGGGCTCTCTGATGCTCTATTATACGCTGCAGTGGATGTTGAGCGAGATAGGCGGCATGGCCGAGTTTACGCTCAATCCGTTTGCCGGAGCTCACGGAGAGTTGACCGGACTGATGGTGATTCGCGCCTATCACAACTCGCGCGGCGATGTCAAGCGCACGAAAGTTATCGTTCCTGATTCGGCCCACGGAACGAATCCGGCCAGCGCTGCTGTAGCCGGTCTTGAAATTGTTGAGGTAAAAAGCCGACCCGACGGAACGGTCGATGTCGACGATCTTCGTCCGCTGCTCGATGATACAGTCGCAGCAGTGATGATGACCAATCCCAATACTCTGGGAATCTTTGAGAAGAACATTCCCGAGATTGCGTCGCTTGTACATGACGCCGGGGCATTGCTCTATTATGATGGAGCAAATCTCAACCCCATGCTTGGTGTTGCACGTCCCGGTGATATGGGATTTGATGTAATGCACATCAACCTGCATAAGACTTTCTCTACGCCCCACGGTGGCGGAGGTCCCGGTTCCGGCCCTGTAGGAGTACGTGCCGGCCTGGAGCAGTTCTTGCCCAATCCTCGTGTGGTGCGTCGTCCCGACGGCTCTTTCGACCTCGTTTCAAGTCCCGATGCTCTTGGACGCGTAAGCGCCACGCTCGGCAACTTTGCAGTTGCAGCCCGTGCGTTAAGCTATATTCTGTCGCTGGGACAAGAGGGTACGATGATGGCTGGCACGCTTGCCACGCTTAATGCCAACTATATCAAGGAGTCGCTCAAGGATGTGTACAAGCTGCCTATTGAGGGAGTGTGCAAGCATGAGTTTGTGTTTGACGGTCTTGCCGATAAATCGACCGGAGTCACCACACTCAATGTAGCCAAGCGTCTTCTCGACCACGGCTACCATGCGCCTACGATCTACTTCCCGCTGCTTTTCCACGAGTCGCTTATGATTGAGCCCACCGAGACCGAGAGCCTTGACACAATCGACGAGTTTATCGCCGTCATGCGCGATATTGCACGTGAAGCGTCAGAGACTCCCGACGTAGTCAAGACAGCTCCTCATAACACTCCTATCGGTCATCCCGATGACACCGAGGCAGCCCTCCATCCTGTTACTACCTTTGACCAACTTTCCACAACGAAGGATTAGGAATTATGGATCTGATAATTATAGGCGCCGGTCCGGGCGGATATGAGCTTGCAGCCGATGCCCGTCGCCAAGGCCTCGAAGTTGCGATTATCGAGCGCGACCAGCTTGGAGGAACCTGCCTCAATCGAGGTTGCATACCTACCAAGGCTTTACTCGCTTCGGCTTCGATTGCTCACGAGGCACGCGCAGCGGCCGATTTCGGTATCGATATCGCCGGTGTGACGCCATGCTACTGCCGCGCCGTTGGGCGTAAGGACAATATCGTGTCGCAGTTGCGCGAAGGTGTGGCTATGGCTCTTGACGGCGTTCGCGTGATTCAAGGCGAGGCCCGGTTTGTTGCACCTGACACTGTCGAAGTCAACGGGGAACGTTATTCGGCTCCCCGCATAGTGGTGGCTACCGGTTCGGCACCTGCGCGTTTGCCTATCCCCGGGTCGGAATATGCTATAACGAGCGACGAGCTGTTGGAACTCAAAGAGCTGCCGGCCCGTGTGGCTATCATAGGCGGTGGGGTTATAGGAATGGAGTTTGCCTGCATTCTGCACGAATTCGGTGTTGAAGTCTCGGTCATTGAATATTGCAAGGAGATTTTACCGCCGTTTGACCGCGATATCGCCAAGCGGTTGCGCACTGCCTTGTCGCGTCGCGGTATCAATATCATTGTTGGTGCGGCTGTCACTTCGATATCTCAGGGTTCGGTGACTTATGAGCATAAAAACAAGAATGTTACGTTAGATACCGACCTGGTCGTGATGGCAGTGGGCCGTCGCCCTGTCGTTCCCGAGGGTCTTGCCGAACTTGGCGTCGAGATTACCCGAAGGGGAATCACGGTCGATGACAGCATGGCTACAAATGTGCCCGGAATCTATGCCATAGGCGATGTCAACGGGCGTTGCATGCTGGCTCATGCGGCATCGGCACAGGGCAAGGTTGTATTGGGTGAACCTGTCAATCTTGACGTCATTCCCTCGGCAGTATTCACTATGCCCGAATGTGCTATGGTGGGGCTGACCGAGGAGCAGTGCCGTGAGAGAGGCATAGATATAAAAGTCGGGAAATCATTGTTCCGAGCCAATGGCAAAGCTATGGCGATGGGTGAAAACGACGGCCTTGTCAAAATGATTGTAGACACGGCTACAGGAAGTATCCTCGGTTGCCATATCATGGGACCGCATGCCAGTGACCTCGTTCAGGCTGTGGCCGACATGATGTCGGCCGGCAAAGGGGTCGAAGCGCTTGCTCAAGCCATTCACGGTCATCCCACGCTCGGTGAAGCCGTGCAGGCTGCAGCGCGAGCCTGCTGCTGATCGATTAAACCATTAATCAGCGCCCCCGGCCGTATAGGCTGAGGGCGCTGATTACTTTAGTCTCGGCGGAAAATATCGCGTGTGTAGACCCGGTCGGCGACATCATCGAGCGACGGGTCATAACGGTTGGCTATGATGGCGCGCGACATTTCTTTAAATCGTGGCAGGTCGTTTACTACAAGGCTCCCAAAGAATGTCGAACCGTCCTGTAACGTTGGCTCGTAAATAATGACATTGGCACCTTTTGCCTTGATGCGTTTCATGACGCCTTGAATGGACGACTGGCGGAAATTGTCGCTGTTCGATTTCATAGTCAGTCGGTAGACGCCTACGGTTATAGGCTCTCCTTCGGGGCCGGTACCGTAATCATTGCGGTTGGTATAGTCGTACCATCCTGCAAGGCGTAGCACCTGGTCGGCTATAAAGTCCTTTCGGGTGCGGTTTGACTCTACGATTGCCGACATCATGTTCTGTGGTACCTGGGCATAGTTGGCAAGGAGCTGCTTGGTGTCTTTGGGCAGACAGTAGCCCCCGTAGCCGAACGAGGGATTGTTGTAGTGGCTGCCGATGCGCGGGTCAAGGCCTACTCCCTCGATGATTGCCTTGGAGTCGAGACCTTTGATCTCGGCGTAAGTGTCGAGCTCGTTGAAGTAGCTGACTCGAAGTGCGAGATACGTATTGGCAAATAGCTTGACCGCTTCGGCCTCGGTCATACCCATATACAAGACATCGATATCGGGCTTTTCGGCACCCTGTTGCAGCAGTTTGACAAAGGTGTGGGCAGCACGGTCCATAAACTCCAAGTCGGTTACAGCTTTTATCGATTCGTCTTCGGCTTTAAAACGGCTGTCGTCGGTTATTTTAGGTACTCCGGCGATGATGCGCGATGGGTAAAGATTGTCGTACAGCGCTTTCGACTCGCGAAGGAACTCAGGGAAAAACAGGAGGTTGAACCGTTTGACCCCTCGGGCGGCATATTTAGCGTACAAGGAGTTGCAATATCCAACCGGTATTGTCGACTTGATAACCATAACGGCATCGGGGTTGACCGAGATGACAATGTCAATGACATCCTCGATGTGGTGGGTGTCGAAGAAATTTGTGCGCGCATCGTAGTTGGTTGGTGCTGCGATTACGACAAAATCGGCATTGCGGTATGCCTCGGCACCATCGAGAGTGGCCGTAAGGTCAAGGTGTTTCTCCGAGAGGTATTTTTCAATATAATCGTCCTGGATAGGCGATATGCGGCGGTTGATTTTGTCGACCTTTTCGGGTATGACATCGACGGCTACAACATGGTTGTGCTGAGCCAGGAGCGTTGCCAGGCTCAGGCCTACGTAGCCTGTGCCGGCAACAGCTATGTTATATCGTTTATCCATGACGGGCGGGTCAATCCTTTTTGAGTGAGGGGAGGGGAGCGAGGCCGTCGCGCTCAAGGAGTGCCTGGATTGTGGGATCCTGGCCGCGGAATCGGCGATACAGTTCGGCAGGGTCTTCGCTGCCGCCACGACTTAGAATGTTGTCGCGGAATGAGCGGGCTGTTGCCTGATCGAAGATTCCGTGCTCTTTGAAATGGGCGAATGCATCGGCATCAAGCACCTCGGCCCATTTATAGCTGTAATATCCTGCCGCATATCCGCCGGCAAAAATGTGGCTGAACTGCGGTGAAATCATTGTGCCCTCGACGGGATCGAATATCTGAACTGATGCGATAGCCTCCTTCTCAAACTCGGCCGGATTATCGACGGTAGTGTCACCAAGGGTGTGCCATGCCATATCGAGGTAGCCGAATGCAAGCTGGCGTATGCACTGATAGGCTGCACCGTGCTGCGACGATTTTACGATCTTGTCGACAAGCTCGGCAGGAATGGGTTCGCCTGTGATGTAGTGGCGAGCAAAGCCGTCGAGATATTCACGCTCGGTGAGGTAATTCTCGTTGAACTGGGAGGGGAGTTCAACGAAGTCGCGATAGACCGATGTTCCGGCGAGCGATTCGTAGCGGCACTTGGACAGCAGGCCGTGCAGCGAGTGGCCGAACTCGTGGAGGAATGTCTCGACCTCGTAGGGGGTGAGAAGCGAGGGCTTGTCGGCAGTGGGTTTTGTAAAGTTCATTACGATCGATACGTGGGGGCGGACGTCGTTGCCGTCGGCATCGTGGTGCTGTTCGACGAAGTTGGTCATCCATGCTCCGGGACGCTTAGATTCGCGCGGGAAGAAGTCGGTGTAGAGTACGCCGAGATAGGTGCCGTCGGCATCGTTCACCTGCCATGCGGTAACGTCGGGATGATATACCTCGATGTCGTCGCGGCGGTTGAACTGAACACCGTAAAGCTTGGTGGCGAGACCGAAGACGCCGTTGATGGTGTTGCTCAGCTCGAAGTAGGGGCGAAGCTCTTCTTCGTCGAACGAATACTTGGCATTTTTCAGCTTGTTGTTATAGTAGCTGTAGTCCCAAGCCATGAGTTTTAGCGGTTTGCCCTCAAGTTTTGAGGCATAGTCGGTGAGCTCGGCAATCTCGGCCTGCATAGCGGGATAGTAGGCGTCGCGCAGGCGGTCGAGAAGGTCATAAACAGCCTCGGGTGTGCCGGCCATTGTGCGTTTCAGAGTCTGTTCGGCGTAGTTTGATGAGCCGAGCAGGCGTGCTATCTGACCGCGCACGGCAGCAATGCGCTTCATGATGTCGAGGTTGTTGTATTCACCCGAGGTGTTGCGTCCCGAATACATGCGATACATTTTCTCGCGCAGGTCGCGGCGGTCGCTGTATTTCATGAACGCAATGTATGTGGGAGCTGCGAGTGTGAAGCGGTATTCGCCTTCATGACCGTGTGAAGCGGCATCGGCACGTGCCTCGGCAACAAGGTCGGCAGGAAGTCCGGCCAGGTCGTCGGCTGAGAGATATATCTCGTAAGTCGAAAGTTCTTTGAGCACGTTTTGTCCGAAACGGGTAGTGAGTTCGGAAAGTTCCGACGAAAGATTCTTGTACAATTCGCGGTCATTGCCCTCGAGATTGGCTCCCGAGAGGGCAAACGAATCGTAGGTCTTTTTCAACAGCATCATGTCCTGGGAATCGAGACCGAGCTTCTCGCGGTTGTTCCACACGGTGCGAATGCGTTTCCACAGACCCTCGTTAAGGATGATGCCGGTAGAGTAGGCCGAGAGTTTGGGCGATGCCTCGAGCGAGAGTTGCATCATCTCGTCGTTGCTGTCGGCCTCGTTGAGGTTATAGAAGAGACCGAGGGCGCGGTTGAGGTCAGAGCCTACGCGGTCAAGAGCGACGATGGTGTTGAGGAATGTAGGCTCGTCGGGGTTGTTGACGATTGCGGCAATCTCATCGTTGGCGCGAGCTATTCCCAGGTCGATGGCCTCGGCATAGTCGGCAACGGTTATTTCAGAGAACGGCGCTGTTGACAGCGGCGTTTCAAACGGTTTGAGTAACTTATTATTGGCTTGGCTCATAATAGCTAATGATGTTAGGAGCAGTGATATTAATTTACGTTTCATAATCGTTGTGGTTTAGCAATGTGTAAAGATACGAATTTTCAAGAAAATGTAGGATGTGGTATAATAATTTTTTGGCTTGCTGCGTTATAAATATGTCAATATTCATCACGAGTAAATTCACATACGTACAAACCCAAGCAATATTTTGCCTATGGATAGAACCATTACTCCATCAACATCTTCATCCAAATCATTACTTAGCGGACGACAGCGCGGAATGCGTGGCGTGTCGCTCGGGCCCTCGAAACAGGCGTTGGCTTTCATTCGCCAGTTTGCGCGTGTTTACCGCATCGAGGCCGGATTTGGAATGGTAATCAACTAAAAAGACGCCCCCATCGGTGGGCGTCTTTTGGCTTTTTTCAGAGGTTTACTACCGTTATGCCGGCTCCGCCGAATCGCACATCCTCGTCGTGATAGTTTGAAACCGACGGGACGGTTGATAGATATTGCCGTATGGCCTGTCGAAGGGCGCCGGTGCCGGTGCCATGGAGTATGCGCACCCGCTGTGCGTTAAACTGTATGGCGTCGTCGATGAAGTAGGTGACGGCCTGAATGGCTTCGTCGGCGCGCATGCCTCGCACATCGATTTCCTGTTTGAACTGCAGCTGGCGGTCACGCTGTGCCTCGACGGTTGCCGAGCTGATGAATGTAGCTTTGCCGGCTCCCGACTTGGGCTGGGCGAGGGTGCGTTTGAGACGGTCGGTCTTGACGGTCGTTTTCAGCAGGCCGAAGGCAACGATGGCCTGCCGGCCGTTGATTTCCAGGATGCGGCCCGGCTCGCCCTGTCCGTCGAGTTTGACATTGTCTCCAACCTGTAGCGGACGCTCGTCGGCTTTGGGCTTCGGAGCTTTGGTTTTTTTGCTCTTGGGTGCCTTGTTGAGCAGCGGATGGTTGTCGGAGTTGTCGGAGTCGATTTGTCGGCGATGGTCGGCGAGACGCTGTCGGGCAGCGAGTGTCGACTCGCGCTCGGCCTGGGCTGTGCGTATATCGTGTATGGTGCGCTCGATGGCTGCATTTGACCCCTCGAGGATGCGACGGGCCTGATCGCGGGCGTCGGCTATAATCTCGCGACGTTGGGCGCGGAGTGTGGCGGCATCTTCTTCGTAAGATGCCAGTACAGAGTCAATCTTTTTCTCTTTCTGCTTTATCGACAGTCGCTTGTTCTCCCAGTAGCGCTTGTCGCGTGCGATGTCGAGCAGATAGCGGTCAACGTTGACATAGTCGCTGCCTACGATCTCCTCGGCCCGGTTGATTATCTGACCCGGCAGTCCGATTTTTCGGGCAATCTCGAGCGCAAACGATGAGCCGGGCGAGCCTATGGCCAGGCGGAACAGCGGCTGCATCAAGTGGCGGTCGTAAAGCATCGAGCCGTTGATGAGGCCCGGAGTCGACTCGGCCAGTTGTTTTATGTTGGTAAAGTGGGTGTTTATCACGCCCCACATTTTCAGCTCGTTGAACTGTGTAAGTATAGCCTGTGCGAGTGCGCCGCCAATCTGGGGCTCGGTGCCGGCACCGAATTCGTCGATCAGAGCCAGCGTTTTTTCGTCGCCATGGGCAAGGAAATACTTCATGTTCTTGAGGTGTGACGAGTAGGTCGACAGGTCATCTTCGAGCGACTGGTCATCGCCTATGTCGATGAAGATGCTTTCGAAAATACCCATGTGGGAATTCTCATAGACCGGAGGCAGCAATCCGCACTGTGTCATATACTGAACGATACCTACGGTTTTAAGACACACTGATTTACCGCCCGCATTCGGTCCCGAGATGATAAGAATGCGGTCGCGCGGAGTGAGGGTAATGTCGAGCGGAACGATTTCCTTGTTTTGTCGGCGAAGGGTCTCGAGAAGCACGGGGTGGGTGGCATGATACCATTCGAGCTCGGGAGCCTTCTCAAGGTGTGGCAGGTTGGCATTGATTTCGAGGGCGTACAAGGCCTTGGCGCGAATGAAATCCAGTACGGACAGTGCCGCCAGGCTTCCGGCCATCTCCTCGAGATGGGGGCGCAGCTCGTCGGCCAGCGCAATGAGCAGTCGGGTAATCTCGCGGCGTTCGTCCATCTGGAGCTCGCGCACGCGGTTGTTGGCCTCGACGATTTCGGCCGGTTCGATATAGTAGGTCTTTCCCGATGCCGACTCGTCGTGAACAATTCCTCCGATTTTGCGTTTGAAGGCGGGTGCAACGGGCAGCACGAGGCGACCGTCGCGCACCGACGGGGTGGTGTCTGACTCAAGATAGCCTTCAGACACGGCGCGGGAGATAACACGACGCATTATCGAGTTGATGGTACCCGATGTCGATTGAAGCTCGCGGCGTATGCGGGCCAGTTCGCTCGAAGCCGAGTCCTTGACTTCGCCATACTGGTCGATTACTCGGTTTATGGCCGATATGACAGCCGGTGAGGGCGCGAGATCGCGGGCCTCAAGGTCGAGCTCGGGAAACAGCGAAGTTCCGTTCTCGTTGCGGTGGCGTTCAAAAAATGAGGCTAAATCAACAATGCACTGCATCGAGCGGCGCACGCTCATCAACTCGCCGGCGGCGAGAAACGTACCGGGCACTTTCAGTGTGGCGAGGGCCGGCGTGATATCGTTAACAGCAACAAGGGGTAGGGGATCGTCGCCCGACTCGATGGTGAGCATCTGGTGTGTGGCACGCAGATTCCTGCGCACAGTATCATAGCGTGACGAGAACTGAATCTGGTCGACGAGACCGGCGCCGCTTGCGGTGAGGCATAGCGAGCGCACACGTTCCTTGACGTGGTCAAATCCGGTCTTGGCTTCGTATTTAGATGCGGGATATATCATTTCAATAATTTTGCAATGCAAAATTACAACAATTTCCGCCGATAAAAAAACAGAGCGTCCTGCATCGAAGAACCCGATGCAGGACGCAACAAAGAAATTATGTGTAACTGACTTAGAGCTTGTTTAATAATAAATGGTACCGACCGGGCGGTAACATTTATTACAAGCTCTTAGAATTATCGAACAATCTTTAAGGTCTTGACGTTGCCGCGGGCATCGGTAGCGCGGGCAATGATTACTCCGCGAGGAGCGTCGTTGACCGAAAGTGAAACCTCCGAATCACCATTGCCGTTGACCGTGCCAATGAGACTGCCGCTGACGGTATAAACCGACAGAGACACAATCTCGCCTGCCGATTTAGCGCTTACAACACCGCCGTCGCGGTCATAATCAATCGCCATCGACCCGCCATCAGCCACCACATCATCCACACCCGATGTGTCAAGAATCAGGAATACATTTTTGACATTATCTTTTTCTGTGTATGGTAAGATAACTGCACCGGCACCATTGTCATAGGCCATAACGAGCATATATGTTTTTTCTGCGCGCATCTGAGGATAAGATATTGAACATGATGCGGTAGTCACTTTTCCGGGAGTATCCATGCTTGAAAGACTTGTACCATACGAAAGAATGCTTACTGCATTCTGATTCTCTTCTGACCTCTCGCACAGGCAAGCAAGTATAGGATAACCGAAGAATTCTGACTCAAGACGCAGGTCGTATGATACCCTGATTTCCTGCGGATCCCATACTGCATAAATGTCGATGTCTATTCCACTGATATTGGCCGATTCATAATGAGCATTCTCGACGCGTGGTGTTGAGGCAAGGAAAATCTTAGGCTCGGGTGTCGGTTTTACGATGACTGTTTCCTCTGTGTCAAAGATACCGTACGATGCTTCATCCATAAATGCCATCATGAATTCGGTTGGTTCAGTCACCGATGCGGTTGAATTGAGATTATAGAACATCGTAGACCATTCACGAGTCACGGTAGAGTGAGGCTTAACGGTAACAAAAACGCTCTCTCCGAGCAAGCCAAGTCGAGCGCCGTCGGCCATAGGATTCTTTGATACAAGGTAGGGTGCAAGACCGGTGGTGAGCTCAACATCGCTCGGGTTTTCAATCTCGACCTTCAATCCTACAAGGCTGCTGTAGTATATAGGAGTGGTGAATTCCCAGCTCTTGACTATTAGCGAGGGAGCTTCCATGTTCTCAACGGTGTAAGTATTGCCTTGTTTTTTTAATATTATATATCCATAATAGCTGTGGGGGATGATCACATCGAGCCAATCGGCAAGAAGAGATTTTGAGTTTTTCGTAGCTATTGATACCTTGTATGTGCCATCTTCAAGATTGGCATTGTTAAGATTGATGTCAAATAGACGAGCTGTAATATTACCCTTGCCATCGGTAGCATATGGCGCTGCTCCATAGCCGGCTTTGATTCCATTGGAATAAGTTCGGATATTGACGTATACCGGTTCTTTATCACTTCCTTGAAGCTCAAAACGCGCGCCGAAAAGTGGATATAGAGTTTTGTTGGTGTAGTTTACCCACATACCCTCGGCTTCCATGTCAAGGTTAAACTGCAGAATATTATCGGAAGTAACATTCGCTATGAGTGAGCCACACTGAGTCATTTGTGCAGGTCGTGATTCTACAGGCTCGCCCGTAGGAGGCTGTATTCCTATAACGGCGTCCTGAGTGAAGTTATATCCGCCACCATAACCACCTCCGCTGCCAAGAGCATCGGGATTCAGAGCGTCGAGTGAATAATAACCGTTTGACATACCTGTCCAGCCCCAGTTGAAGTGGAAAAATCCGGTAGCCTCGTCATATCCGTCACAAATGAACGAGTGTCCACCACCTACGAGCGAACCGCCACCACAGATAATGGGGCCTACATTTTTCAGATTATTATACATAAGTTCTTCCCAGTCGCTTGTGGCGTAGTACATGCGTAGGGTGTACTGGGCATTACCGTCATATTTGAAGTAGTTGACCATAGCGTCGCGTACGGCCATGGCGAGAGCTCCTGATGAGTCGGTTCCATAGTCCATTTTTACTGAATATCCGCAGGCTCTCATCAAGACAGCTACAGCCTCGGCTTGAGCTTCGGTATAGTTGCCGGTGTAATCAAGGAGCATATCGTCCCAGTTAAGGCTTGCAGATCTTAGGCGTGTGTATTCCTGGTCAATATCTCCGTTTGAATCATATACTTTATATGCCGGAATCTGATTGTATTTGTCAGGATAATTCCAATACTTCATGACCTGTGCCATTGAAGTTGCAACGCAACCTGTATAGGCAGGAGCGCTTCCTGCAATATTGCCTCCCGAATAAATTGGACGGTCGGGACAAAGATTATTGTAGGGGGCTACCTGGTCCCACTGGGTCTGTATCATTGGCTCGATCGACTGGCGTCCTGCTCTTGATGCGTTAAGTCGTGCCTCGGCAACTCCTTTTGACTTTAAAGCAACGTCGGGATGAGAGTTGGCATACTCGATCTGGCGGCTATACTCGCCAAGCATATATTGCAAGGCGGGGGGGATATTGTTCGGGTCAAAAGAGCCTTCGTCGGTATATCCAAGCATAGGGTAGGCCCTGTCGTCGGCGCTCAGAAGCATGAAGCCGTCGTTATTGGATCGATTGAAAATATATACTGAAGCAACTCCATCGTCGGTTGATTCGGTATAAATAAGTTTGGGCGTGGACCCGACCGAAGACATAGCTTTGTTGCGTGATGAAGTGACACGCTGCAATGCTTGCTCGGGTGAGATTGGACCGGCTGAAATCGACTGGGTCAATGCCAGAATGCCGGCTCCTAAAAGCAGTAATTTTTTCATGTTATAGTAAAAAATGATTTCTATAAATCACCGAAATTGCCGGGTGTGCAATCGGTGAATGTGCACACCCGGCTTTCCGGAAATTTTAAAAAGTCGTTATCAAATTACTTTTTGATTAAAACTTTTACTCCATTGATGATATAGAGACCGTTTGACAACTCGTTGAGTTGTTTCTTATCGGCATCTTTCATGATTACTTTGCCATCGATTGTGACAACTGTTACTCCATTGTTGGCGTCAATTCCTATACCCTCGATGCCTGTTGAGGTAGCGTCTACTGTATAAATTGCAGAGATTGCAGGTGACGAGAAACTATTGTCGAGAGTGAATGCGCCTTCCTGTATCTCGAGGATATACTTGCCGTCGGTAACATCGGTGACGTTCTTGATGATAATGTCGAAAGTGGGAACTTCGGCATTCTCTACTTCAACAACATCGATCTGGAAGAATGTATAGTCATTTTGCTTGCTGAATGAAATCCACGATGTTGTCCAGACCTCAGCAGATTTGGCCTCGGGGAACGAGATCGTTATCTTGCTGAGGCTTGATACTGTTTGGCCCGAAGCGGGAGAAACAGAGTAAGAATAGGTCTTGTTGGCTACGACATTCCAAGTGTGCTCGATTGCGGGTGAAGATTCGCCGGAGATGGTGAATGCACCTGCTTCCATCTCGACTTTGAGCAAGCCGGGCTTGAAGAAGTCGGTATTCATAGCACCCATCATGAGCATGTTGTTTTCTACCATGTACATGTAGTCGGCATCGGGTTTAAGTTCTACTCCATCGAGTGAAACCTTAGCTTTTGAAGCATCAAAATTGGCAATGGTCACATCGTCGGCGAAGATGAATGCCCAAGTATAACCGTACTCAGAGATCACGATATCATCGGCGGGATCGGCGATGTATTCGATTGAAACTTCGTGCTCGAGGACATAAGAAGTGCTGATTTCTCCAAGGGGTTTGCCGTCGACGATAAATGAACCTTCATCGATTACAAACGAGAGTGTACCCATGGGAGGACGCTGAGCCTCGGGGTTGAGCGCGAGCTTGAATGTGGGATGACCGGCACCTTCAACCTGCGAGCAAGAGTAGTAAGTTGCGTATGAGCCACCGTTAGTGATCATAATGTTGAATGAGCCCTCATAGACAACCTCGGTTGCGTCGGGGAATTCAAGTGTGAGCTCGTCAAGAGACTCTACTTTCGAGCCGGGAGCGGGGGTGAGTTTCCATATCGGCTTGTAGTCAAATGTTGCGGTTACTTCCTCGCTGGGTTCTCCATTTACGATGAATGCTCCGGCGGGTATGTTCACAGTATATTTGCCTTCAAGGATAGGTGCGTTTTCAAACTCAATCTTGAATTCATTCTTGTCGGCATTTGTAGCTGAAACGTAAACTGTCGATGAGCTGTAGTCGTTTTCAACGCCCTTAAGTGTGATGGCTACGTCTTTGTATTCCACGTCGGTAGCTCCGGGGAACAGGATGATGATGTTTGACAGATCACCGGTGATTTCTCCGGGAACGGGAGTCAGGGGATAGGCAGGATTGTTGCTGTTGATATTATAGACAGCTTCGATAGCCTCGCTCTCGTTGCCGTTGAAGCTGAACATCTTGGCGGGAATGTCAAGAGTCCACTCACCATCGGTTGATACAGTAACGTCCTCACCGTTAGCGTCGGTGAATGTCAATATGAATCCGCAGTCCTCGGCGTCATAGTAGCGTTCGAAAAGAACGTCATACTCGTCAGAGCCGTTTGAGATAATTGCATATTGCATCTGAGAGGTCTGAACCATGTCGCTTACCGACAGGGTGGTGAAGTTCAGGAACAGTTTGTCGATAGACTTGACTGCCGACCCGGGAGCGGGTGTGATTGTATAGATGTCAAGAGGAGTCTTGGCGCTGGGGTCGATGATATATTCACCGCTATATGCTTTTGATATTTTACCGCCGGCAACAGCCTCGGTAGCATCAGAACTTTCGTTGTAGGCTGCTTCGAAGAAAGTGCCTTCGGGGATGTCGAGAATGTACGTGCCTGCGACAGATGCCGGTTCGGCCAGGATTATGGGGATAATCTGGGCTGTACCCTCATCGTTCATGCTCATTTCACCGATCTCGCTGATACCGATAGCCTCGCCGCCCTCGGCCTTGAATGAGATCTTGCTTATGAGGTCAAAGCTGGTGTAATACATTGTCTCTCCATTGCTGGGGATGAGGATGTTGAAGTTGCTGATCGATTTCTTTGTCGAACCTGCGGCGGGATCGGCCGAAATTTCAATTGTCTCGTAATTACCTACAATTACAGTGTTGGGGGTATATCGGCTTGATGCATTAAATACGTATTCACCTGACGCGTCGCTTATGAAAATTCCCTCGGCGTTGATACCCTGCACAATCTTACCGTTGACAATCACGTATGATTTGTCGCTGGCGGGTTTTATTGCAATCTCGGTTTTGTTAAGGAACGGCTGGCCCTTGGTGAAGATTGAATCGGGAGCAACTCGACGCATGGGGCTATAGAAAACCTCGGCCTTGGCGCCATTGTTGGTCGTAACCTTGACAGCTGCTTTTGAACCTTGATGGGTGCCGTCGGCATAAACAGTTGCGACAGACATCTTTGTGTCGGTAGAGGGGTAGGCAGGTTCTACAGAGTAGAGGTTGTTTTCGTCGGGGGAAACCGGGAGTCCGTCGACATACACTTCCATGTTGAGTACCTGAGTAAGGCTGCGGAATGAGAACGGTATTGTGTAGTTGGGGAAGAACTCTACAATGTTGTCGACAAATTCCGCTCCGCCTTTGACATTATATTTGCCTGCGGTATTCCAGTTGCCTACATTGGCTTGGTTCTGTTCAAGCTTGAATGCTCCGGTTCCCTGGATGCTGAAATTCATCTTATAGGCTTCGTCGAGCTTCTTTGCTACGACATAGAATTTCTTGTCGCTTGCATTGTTGGGATAAAAAATGCTCGTAATCTCATCCATCGAAGAGCCCTCTTTGGCACGTACAGTGTAGATGAAATAACCCTCCTTGGCCTCAAAGAAGATTTTGGGGGATTTCTCATTAATAGTAATGGTGTACTGCTTGGTATCGGCTGCACTCATTGTATAGGCTTCAATACCGTTGGAGCCTGCGAGGTTGATGTCGGAAGATACGCTTGTGCCGTCAGCAGCATTGAAGAAGTTCTCGCCACCATAGGTGTTTGCCATGATTACACCCTCGGGGTTTTCGATATAGGCTGTCAAGTCAATATCGGCATATACAACAGCCTTGCCAAGGATCTCGAAAGTGCTGTTTTCTTCAGTAACAGTGACCGTGATGTTGGCTTTAGTGAGGCCGCTGGCCGCAACGAATGATGATGTGATATCTGTACCGTTGAGTTTGAATCCCTCAAAATTATATCCGCTGTTGAAGTTGAACTTAATCTGGGAGTCTTTGGCAACCAAGAGTTTGTTGTCCTCGATGTTTACAAACTTTTTAGCTGTCATGTCATAGATTGAGTAGAAGCAATCCTCAAAACCCTCGGGCATCTGTACGTTAAGGGTGTATTCTTTTACTTCGGGATCTTCACCGGGTCCGGGCTCTTCACCGCCGCCATCTTCAGCTTTGGCGGTTATCTCTATAGTCGAGTTGTTGTAAGTATCGTTAATTTGGCCTATCCACCATGTAGTGTAACCGCTTGGTGCTGGCATGTCGACGGTCTTTCCGTCGGCCAAGGTAGCTACTGCTTTTTCAATGACATACCCATCATTGGGATACACGTAAGCTCTGCCAAATGCAAAATTGCTTGAAACTGTGTACGATGTCTGGTCTTCGGCAAGGCTTATCTGGCTCGAAGAAGATGTTGAGGTCTGAATTTTGATAGACCCGGGGATATTCCATTTGATGGTTGCATTGAAGGCAGCCGAGGCGTTCATGCCGCAGCAAAGCAACATCGTGAGGAAAAGCCCTAAAACGTAGAATCTTTTCATGTGAAATTGTGTTTGGTTTATTTGATAAGTAGTTTTTGAGCGTTGTTACCGGCCTTTATGATATAGAGACCTTTGGTCAAGGAAGAAGTGCTGAGGACGTCATTGCTGCGAGCGACGAGCGAACCGGCAGTTGTGTAAATTTCAATGACTCCGCCGGCTTCGATTGTAGAGCCGTTGATCGAGATTGTAGTTTTACCGTCGTTATCGTTCACGATATTGTCGATGCCCGAGTTGTCGGGGCTGTCAAGAGGCAGGCGGTAGAAGTCGAGTGTATATTTTGATGTCTCCTGGTTGTAGAATCCGATAAACAGTTTAGAATTCTCACCCTCAAAGTAGGGATTGATAAACGAAAGGTTGCCTTTTTCGCCGGGCAGTATGTGAAGAAGAGTCTCGCTCTCGCCGGTTTCTTCGTCGATAACTTTGCCTACCATGAGTTCTTCGGTGAGGCTGGTGTCATCCTGCACTCCCGAGCCGCGTTTCACAAGCATCATGTATTCCATTGTCTCGTCAGAGTCAAAGACTGTGGGACTAAGGGCTTCGGAAGTGATGAAACATTGGCCGTAGAGGACGTTGGAACCCATATCGATTTCATCGGTGCGTATATAGTTGGCTTTGTTGTCCATCCACAGCACGCGCATGATTGTGTGTTTGAATTCATCGACAATACCGTTGCGATACTCAACGGCAACGTTGTAGCTGTTTCCGGCAGGTACACGGTCGAGGTTGGCGCTCAGGAACTCGGGATCTTCGGCTTCGTCATCGACATAATACTGATTGTTGAACTGTAATGCCACTTTACCTGATACGAGGTCGACAAAGGTAAACTGGTATACGCCGTAGTTGAGCGCTACGAATACCTGCTGGGGCTCTTGACCGGGGATATCGCTCATGGCCATAGTGCTCTCGCTGTTTTCAAAATAGGTTTTAAGCTTCTTGCCTTCGTGGTCATAGAGGTAATATGAGCTTATGTAGGCTTCGCCGGCGTTGGTGGCATATTTGTCTTTGGTCACAATAAGAGCAGCTTTGCCTGCAGGAGTGCCGAAGTTGTCAAAATCCACGTCGCCACGGTAGCGCATTTCACCTATCGAGTAGAAGCAGTACCAGTCAAACTCGTCGGTAACGGGGTCTTTGGTGAAAGGAATGACTGTAGTGTAATCGATGTTGAATTTGCCGTTTGAGTCGCGTGTCCAAAAATCGACATTGAGCGTGTTTTGTTCGCGCATCTTGATTTCTGATAACAGCGGGTTGGAGTAAGGCTGGTAGAAGCTCTCTCCGTAGTGTGAGATCACGAAGTAGGGCTTGTTGTCATGAATCATCGACATGAGGAATGGTGTGCTCATCTGGTCGCCGGGCATGTTGAAAATAGGAATTTTATTTTCAAGGACAACCTGAGGACCGTTATTGTCTGCGGCCGGACCGTAAACTGTAATTTCGATACAATTCTGCATCGCGTATTTCCAAAAGTCTGATTCCTCGGGGTGTTCCGGCTCTACAAACGACTCATCGTCAGCGTTGTCTGAACCGTCAGTCGCTTCATCGGCGGCTGCCACGGCTGCTGACTCTACCGGCGGAACATAGTCGGGCGCATGCTCTGTGACGAAAGTCATGTAGGTGCATTCTTCGCCTCCATTGGTGGCCGATGCATCGAGAACGTCGCCTATAAGCGCTTCGATACTGTATATCGCTTTGTCGTAGCCGGATTCTTTTTCTCCATCGAGCTGATATACTACCGAGCGATAGTGGTTTTCACCGGGTTTATAGTTGATGGCAAGACCGACGACAAACTCCATCTTGTCGTCGCTGTTGAAAAAGTGGCGGGTAACGACCGGGGCAAGATCACATGACGGAACGCGCACCTTTCCGTCTAAATAGTGCATTTGGTCTTTAATGCGGCCTACCTCTTCAAGCTTTTCGTTATAAATTACAAATTCATATTCCTTGAGAATATAGTCGGTGAAAGCTACGTAGGTGCCATCGTCAAGGTAGTGAGGCGGGATTTCGTCATAGTCGAAGTTGCCTACATAGAACCAGTTCTCGGAGCCCGGTACATCAAGGTCTCCGCTTATGTTTGTGGAACCGATCGTTTTGATGGGGTGCATTTCGTCGGCAGCGGCACGGCTCGCGGCTTTGTTGGGACGATTAAACATTAATTCGTTGGTCCGCTCGATTGTTTTCTGGCGATTGTTGCTGAATACGGAGCGTGAATCCAGTGCAGGTTCAACTGGCAAGTGCAAAATTAGCGATTTGTTTGAAGAATTCGGT
>CANDNO010000032.1 GCA_947386115.1 uncultured Muribaculaceae bacterium | reverse complement strand
GCTCACCTCGACACTGCCAGTGTCGCGCTCTAGCCAGATGAGCTAATACCCCGTGTTTTGCGTTGCAAAGGTAGATATTTGTTTTTTGATTTGCAAATCTTTTAGACAGTTTTTAGCGTGCTATTGAAAAAGTACCGCCCCGGAGGCCTGAAAATGGCTCCGGGGCGGTGAGTAATGGGTATTGTATCGGCTGGTTACTGTATCTCCCACTCGAACAGTCCGGCGGCATTGTCGTCGGGCAGGGTTACCTGGAGGCGTACGGCCGATGTGGTTACGGGGTCGAAGTTTACGGTGTTGGCCTGGCCTTTTTCGATGCCGTACTTGTCGGCGCCCGATACGGGTGTCCAGTTGCCGTTGGCATTAAGGTACTGAATTTCCCACGATTTGGGTACTCGACATCCGCCCCAGGGTGCGTCATCAAACCAGTATATCGTTGACTGGCTTACGGTCGATGCTTCGGGGAAGGTGTACTGAATCCACTCGGTTGTACCTTGCTTGGGCCACCAGTGGTAGTAGGGGGCTGTACGGTCGTTTTCATCTTTAGGCACAAGGCGGTCGTTGATGGCCGATATTGACGAGGCTTTGTGAGAGGCGTCGATAGTGCTTTCCGATGAAAGTGTGGGTGGCATGGTGGGACGTGAAGCTGTGAGCTCCTGAGGCAACCAGACGGCCATAGAACCGGCTCCGCGGTGGTTCCATGCATAGTATGGAATCAGGGTGAGTTTTACATCGGTGGTAGTGAGTTTGCCCTCGTCGTTGTAGCCGAGAATCTGAGCGTCGGTATCGAGTGTTACGATGCCGTAAAGCATGTCGGGACGCTCGGTGACGTTAAACTTGGGCTTGCGGTTCATGAACACGCTGAGGACGTCAAAGTCATTGTCGGGCCACTCGGCGCAATACACGATGGGACCGCGCTCAACAGCGATGCGGCCACGGTCGGCCTCGACCTTGTTGTTGGCTTTTACCGTGCGGGGTTCCATATCGAAGTGAACGTCGACTTTATCGCCTTTTTTCCACTGGCGGTCAATGCAGTAGTAGCCTTTGTCGACATAGCCGTCGGCAGGAGCACCGTTGAGTGACACGGTGTAGCCGAGACGTTTATTGTCGGTGTAGCTGTAGAGGTCGCCGGGTACGGGCTGATTCTTGACCCAGCCGGGAATACGAATCTTCATGGTGAATTTGCCGGCCTTGTTCTTGTCAACATTGATGGCAATATCTCCGTTCCAGGGATAGCGGGTTTCCTGGTTGATCACTACGTCCTTTCCTTCGACCTTAAGATCGGCCTTGTTGGCCATGAAGAGGTTCACATAGACGTCGCGGTCTTTCACGGCATAAACGTAGCCGGGAAGCGAAGGAATGAAGCGCGCAATGTTGGACGGACAGCAAGCGCAACCAAACCAGGGCGCACGCTCGTGCTGACCCATCGACTCCAGCGGGTTGGGATAGAAGAATGCTCCGCCGTCGAGCGAAACGCCCGATATGAGGCCGTTATAGAGTGTGCGCTCGAGCACGTCATAATACTTCGAATCGCCATGCAGCAGGAAGAGGCGGTAGTTGACATAGACGTTACCGATAGCAGCACATGTCTCACAGTAAGCCGACATGTTGGGCAGCTCGTAGTTTTCGCCGAATGCCTCGCCGTTGCTCGTGGCGCCGATACCGCCGGTAATGTAATATTTTTTCTCAACGATATTGTCCCAGATGTTGTCGATAGCCTTAATATAGGCCGAGTCGCCCGTGAGAGCCGCAACGTCGGCCATGCCGGCATACATGTATGCCGCACGAACGGCGTGACCTACAGCTTCGTCCTGTTCCACAACGGGTTTGTGGGCCTGGCTGTACTCGTCGGTGCGCGATGTATATCCGCGTTTGTCAAGGAAGAATTTGGCTTGGTCAAGGTACTTTTGATCGCCGGTGACGAGGTAAAGCTTGGCGAGAGCCATCTCAGCGATCTGATGGCCGGGAACGCGGACTACTTGGTCGGGGCCGTCACCGATTTCGCGGCATACACAGTCGGCATACTTGATGGCGATATCGAGGAAATTGCGCTTTCCTGTGGCCTGATAGTGGGCTATGGCACCCTCTACCATGTGGCCGAGGTTGTAGAACTCATGGCTAAGTTCCTCAACCTTTTCCCAGCGCTTCGAGCCGGCCCACTCGTGAGGATGTTTCGGGTTCATGGTGCGGCTTGTGTAGAGATATCCGTCGGGCTCCTGGGCTGCAGCAACAATCACGAGCACGCTGTCGATGTAGCGGTCGAGAGCAGGGTCGGGATAGGTCTGCATGAGGTAACTCGCGCCCTCGATGGTCTTGTAGACATCGGTATCGTCAAACGACAGTCCACCTACGTGTATCGTATCGCTTGGATGTGCGGCATTAATAAAATTCTGATATCGACCGGTTTCCTCACACTTGCTGAACGCGAGAGGGATAGTGACTTCACGGCTTGCCTTGAGGCGCTGACCCCAGAAGTCATCGGTTACTTTGACCGAAGTGAACGGGACCGGATTAATAGGGTAGCCGTGAGAAGGCTGTTGCTTGGGAGCCTTTGCCGCAACCGACATGGCCACGAGGCTTGAAAGCAGAAGAGTTGAAACAGTTTTTCTCATTGATATTTTCTTTAAGTGAATCTTACTTATTAAACTTATTCGGAATAAGGAATGTACTCGTCGCTGAACTTTATCGAATGGATATAGCCGGTGAAGGGCCACTCATGCTCGGCATTACGTCCCAAAGTTACGAATTGTGACGGTTTTACCAAAAGCTGGATGTCTTTTTCGCTCACAAGTCGGCCATTGATATACACGCGCTCGATGCGTCCGTCAAACGCCACATAGATGTGCTGCCACTCGCCCTCGAGTTGTTTGACATCCTTCCAGCCGGCATCCTCATACCAGCCATAGTGCTGCATCACGCCACAGCGTGGTTCGGTACCGTTGACACCCATGATTTTTTCGAGCTCGTCGTGGGTCGTGGTAAAGTCGGCATAGCACTCGTTCTCGCCAATCTCGGGATTCAGTATCACAGCCTCGAGAGTGTAGGGAGCGTTGTCGCGCACGGTCGCCGGAAGCGTGAACGACGAGGTGAACACCTGCTTGCCGTCAAAACGCAACGCTTTGCGACCCTTGATTTCCTCAACGACTGCCGGCTCACCGTGAGGCTCGAAATAGCCGTCAATTCCGTTGCCGTTAGGAATATACGGTATGGTATCGCCGATGGCAAACTGCGAGGCATCGATGTCGACAAGGAGGCCGTGTGGAACCAGCTCGGCCACAGGCATGCGCACGATGTCGGCCTTGAGGTCAAACTCGGTTTCGACCGGTTCCTGCTTCCAGTTGTAGTAGCGCAGGTTGGCAATCACCAGGCTACGGTCGCCCGACGATATGGTAATAGCGCCTTTCGACAATGAATTTTCAAGGGCGGCAGGAACCCATTCATTGCCGTTGTACTCGATAGCCGAAATAGTGTGGGGAGCCGTGGGGTCGATAACGTTGTTTTTCAGTACAAGTACAGTACCGGGCTCGAGCACGAGAGCATCCCGGCCATCGACGCGCTGCTGGCGTGCGCGGCCTTCACGGAGTTCAAACGCTCCACCGAGCTGACCCTCGTTGTTGACCCATTCACGACCGTTCCAGTCGCTGCCGGTGACTCCTACCCACTGTTGCGGACACGAGTCCTCGACTGTTCCGAATACTTTGACATTCCAGATCGCACCGCCGAATCCGGCTTTCTGCCCGCCGGTGAACGTGATGCGCAGGTAGCGTGCCTTGACATCGCCGAAATCGACCATAGGACTGCCCGCAAGACGGTTGGAACGCTTGTCGGCATAAACCGTCCAGGTCTTGCCGTCGCGTGATGTCTCGATGAGGTACTGATAGAACTGCGTTCCATACTCCCACTGGGTCCACACCGTCCTGATATCCTCGACTTTGCCAAGGTCTATCTCAAGCCACTCCTGCCCCATGCCGGCCGGGCGCCATAGCGTACCGTTGTTGTCGTCGACCGCATACTCGGCACGGAAGTCATCATCGTAGGCCGACGACGCCTTTACCTTGGCACCATAGGCCAGATTGCGCGATTTCAGCACGTTCCGCGCCAGTGCACCGATACCCGCGTGGGTTGGCTCCACGACTTTAATCGAGCCGTCGGGGGCAAATTCCATGCGGTCGATACATAGCTGACGGTGGAAGCCACGATTGGAGTGAGGGTTGTCGTGGCGGTGATATACGATATAGTAGTCATTTCCCTCCTGCAGGATGCTGTGATGGCCGGGGCCATGGACAGTGCCGTCGGCATTGGTGCGCAGAATGGCACCGCGATAGGTGTACGGACCGAGGGGCTTGGTCGCCGTGGCATACTGCACGTGGTACGTGCTGTCGTGGCAAGACTCGCTCGAGTACATGAAGTAGTAAGTGCTGTCGCGCTTCAGGACAAAGGGAGCCTCGAAAAATTTTGTCGCCTCGGTGTTGGGGATGAGCCGGGTCTCGGTAAACGATTTCATGTCGGGCGCAAGCTTACCGGCTCCGCAACCGAAACCTTCGTATATGCCCCATGTGCCCCAATACATGTATATAGAGCCGTCATCGTCGACAAACGTCTGCCCGTCAAGCGTTATGGCACCCGTCACAAAACGGTCGGGCACGAGCACGGCCTCGCTCTCGCCAAGGATATTCTGCCACGGGCCACGAGGCGTATCCCCCACCCCGACATGAATCTGGCAAGGCTGGCAATAAACATAGTAATAGCGGCCGTCGTGGGCATTCTGCATCACGTCGGGAGCCCATATCCAGTGGCTGTCGGGCCAGTTCATAGGCATCAGCGTCCAGTTGACAAAGTCTTTACTTGTCCAGAGCTGAGCCGGGCCAAAACCGGCACCCGAGCCATCGGTCGTGGCATACACATAATAAGTATCGCCAAACTTCTTGACCGTGGGATCGGCAAAATAACCGGGAATAAACGGGTTCATAGCCCCCGGAGCATTATAAGCCACATCGGCGGCACAAGAGCCTATCGCCACGGTGGCCAACATTGCCGTAAGAATCTTTTTCATGGATGTATCTCGTTTTTAATGGGTAGGTCGATTTCATAAAAATACTCGGTGAGCAGCTTGTACATATCGGGATCATAAGCTCTAAGCTTGGCTCGACGGTTAACGCTGTTGTGAACACCGTTGGGCTTGGCGCTGTAACGGTTGCAGTTGAAGAACGACTGCACGCACTCGGCAAAATACTCCTCCTTGCAGCTTAGCGCGTAAGTGTTCTCCCACAAGCCTTTCTCAGCGGCCGAGAGCCACAGGGCCTCGAGGCGGTCGTTGAAATCGGGCTCGCACTCGGCTATGCCGAGCATGTGGATGAGGTGGGCAAACTCGTGGATGAGAATGTTCTCGCCCACATACTTGTCGCCAGGCAGTGCAAGCAGATTTTCTTCACCGCAGCCCGACGAGAACTCATCCTCGGGCGCTCCGCCAAACCCTCGCGCACGCCAGTTGATATAGGCAATACTGTCGGGGTCGTCGGTACAAACTCCTTGATACTCGGGTATATCACACGTCTGCTCGTCGCGCCCTATTATCAGCACATGGGCACCGCGCGACACCATGTGACGCTTTATGTCGGGACGCTTCAACAGCATGCCGCTTATGATATCGGCGGCAAGCCTGAGAGCTTCGTCGTCGACTTTCTCGGACGATGTAATATACAGGCCGTCGCTCTCGGCATACTTCTTATAGAATGGGTCGATGATATGCCGCATGTTCTGCGGGACGGCTGTGACTCCTGCATTAGGTGCCGGCAGAGGCTCGAGGCGCATTGCGAATCCGCCGCCGGGAGCCATGTGCACCGCCATTACGGTAGCTGCATCGACCGTATCGGTGACAGCGAGGTAATCCTCGGCGTTACGATGAGCGTTCACTCCATCCTTCATAATCAGAGCCTTATAGCGTGTTCCCGAAGGGAGGAACGAGAAATCGACTTCCACATCGCGGCTGTTCCAGTCGGTAGCACCGCCAAGATACCAGCAACCGCCTGCGCGACGTGCTGTGACGATAAACTCACCCAGGCGACCGTCTATTACACGGGTCTCGTCAAAGACCACCGGGAGGGAGGTGATGAACCCTACACACTCCTCTTCCCCCTCATAGTTGGACGGAGCGTCACATAACATTGTGAACGGCGAGTCATGAATGACATAGCTTGAAAGCTGGTGGGCGCGGGTTCCCATGCTCATGGGGTGACTGTAGCGAGCACGCCACTCGCCGCGGGTAGAGTTGCTCATGGCTCCGGGGGTGTAGTCGACCTGTCCGGCCATCATGCGTATGTAGGGGAATGTTACATCGTAGCGGGGAAAATCGGTAGCGGGGTCGGTCCATTTTACCTCTTCCATGCCGAAAACGCCCTCATAGTTGAGCACATTGGGATAGGTACGGCTAAGGCCCGTGGGCTTGTAGATGCCGTGATAGTCGAGGAACAGTTTGTGGCGCGCACAGGCATCGGCAATGCGATAGGTCATCTCGACAGCCGTCTGGTCGTCGCGGTCAAGGAAATCGACCTTGAATCCTTTTATACCCATGGCGGCATATCGGCTGCATGCCTCCTCGAGCTGATCATCAAGGACGTTAAACACCGTCCACAGCACTATGCCTACCCCTCTCTCACGTCCATAGGCAACGAGCTGCGGGAGGTCGATATCGTCGACAACCGTGAGCATATCGCCCGACTTTGGCTCATACCAGCCCTCATCGAGCACAACATATTCGATACCGTTGTCGGCGGCAAAATCGATATAATGCCTGTAGGTCTCGGTATTGATGCCGGCCTCGAAAGGCACGTTCTTCAATCCCCAGTCGTTCCACCAGTCCCAGGCTACTTTACCTGGCCTTATCCAGCCGGTATCGGTAACTCTCGCCGGCTCGGCAAGGACATAAACGAGGTTGTTGACCGGCATGTCGGTGTCGCGGCGGGTTATGGCCATGATGCGCCACGGGAAGGTGCGTTTACCCTCGGTGCGCGCAATATAATCTTCGGCATCGGTAACATACATCTGCCGGCGCCAGGGATAATAGTCAAAGGTTTTGGGATATGGCGCGAAACAGGCGTCAAGTGCTCCGGCCACGGTATCGGCCTTAAGATACATGCCGGGATAGGACCTGAGATCAGACTCGAGAATTGTCACCTTCACGCCGTCGCCCACATCGACCGTGGCGGGCAGGAACGCGATTTTATCCTTGGCGTGATCTATCTCCACTACATCGTAGTAGTTCTGATAGGCCATAGCCATGGGCTTTTCATCGTTGGTGGTATATGACAGATATACCGTAGGATTTCCGGCCAGATTGAAACGGGCAGTCTCGCCGTTGACAATCATCGACGAGTCGCGCCGCGATGTCTCGTAACGATAAGCCACACCGTCGTCAAACACACGCCACTCGACAACCACTCCGTTGTCAAGTTTCACGCGCATACGGTTATAATTAATGTCAAAAGTGCTCTGGCGATACAACGGCGCATTGACCGACTCGGAAATATTCTTGCGTGTCTCGACTCGCGACAGGCGCCCGGCGGGAGCCAAGCCGGCAATGTCGATCGCAAACCGCGACGGCTCCAAAACCGTGCGGCCGTCGACAGCAACCGTGTAGGCGGGAGCGGCATCATCGTCGGTAACGGTGACGACGATTGAGCCATCGGGCGAGGTGACGCTTGCCGTGCGAGCGGCAACGTGGCACACCGAAACAGACAGCGCTGCAATCGCAGCAATGAGAGTAGTTTTCATGGGATAAAATTGGTTACGTGCAAAGGTAACCAAATAAACCATAAACAATTCGTAACAAAATTCCAAATGAATGAAAAAAACGTCCAAAGTTCGAGTCCAAACGATTTTTGTATGATTTTTACACTAAATTGGACGTTGTTTTTATTTTCTTTCACATCTGTCAACTAATTTTGTGCTTACCAATTATACAGCTTAATCCTCATTTCACATTATCCTCAAATCACACCATGAAACCAATTGTTCACATCCTCGGTATATTTGCCACGGCAGCCGCTCTCGGCTCCTGCGGTCCCGAGGTCTATCTGAGCCCCGACGCACCGGTCAAGGAGGTTCCCTTCACGGCGGTCCACTTCGACGACAGTTTCTGGGCGCCCCGCATCGAGACCAACCGCACGGTGTCAATACCCTCGGCATTCCACGAGTGTGAGGTCAACGGTCGCTTCGACAATTTTGCCATTGCCGGCGGCCTTATGAAAGGGGAACATCGCGGCGATTTCTCGTTTGACGATACCGACCCATATAAAATAATAGAGGGAGCCTCCTACTCGCTGGCAGTAAAATATGACCCGCAGCTCGACGCATACCTCGACAGTGTAATCACACTCATCGCCGCCGCACAGGAACCCGACGGCTATCTCACGACTTGCGTAACCAACAAGTGTGAACGCCTCTCAGGCTGGTGGGGAACACACCGCTGGGAGAAGGTCAACTCACACGAGCTCTACAACTGCGGTCACCTCTACGAGGCTGCCGTAGCCCACTACCGCGCGACGGGCAAACGCTCACTGCTCGATGTGGCGATAAAGAACGCCGACCTGGTGTGTGAGGTCTTCGGCCTGGGCGAGAATCAGATTCACTATCCCTCGGGCCACCCCATCGTAGAGATGGCTCTCGCCAAACTATATAAGGTGACAGGCGAGCAAAAATACCTCGACGCCGCCCGCTACTTTGTCGACGAGGCCGGCAGACTTAGCAACGGCCGCCGCCCCAGCGAGTACAGCCAGGACCACAAACCTATCCTCGAGCAGGAGGAAATCGTGGGCCATGCCGTGCGCGCGGGATACTTATACTCGGGTGTTGCCGACGTGGCCGCACTCATGGACGACCCGGCTCTGTTCACGGCCATCGAACGCATCTGGAACAATATGGCTTCAAAAAAACTATACATCACCGGCGGTATCGGCAGCCGCGCACAGGGCGAGGGTTTCGGCCCCGAATATGAACTGAACAACCACACCGCCTACTGCGAGACATGCGCCTCCATCGCCAACGTGTACTGGAACTACCGCATGTTCCTTGCCACGGGCGATGCCAAGTATGCCGATGTCTACGAGCGCGCGCTCTACAACGGCGTGATCTCGGGCGTATCACTCTCGGGCGACCGCTTCTTCTACGACAACCCGCTCGAATCGATGGGCCAGCACGAGCGTGCTCCATGGTTTGGCTGTGCCTGCTGCCCGGGCAATGTGACCCGCTTCATGGCCAGCATTCCTCAATATATGTATGCCACACAGGCCGACGATGTATTCGTCAACCTGTTTGCCAACAGCAGCGCCGACATCGAGACCGAGGGCAACAAGGTGAACATAGCCCAGTCGACCGAGTATCCCTGGAACGGCCGCATCACTTTCACAGTGACTCCCGAGCAGGAGAAAGAATGGGCACTGCGCCTGCGCATTCCCGGATGGGCCGGCGACAAACCCGTACCCACCGACCTTTACAGCTACACAGCCAAGGCGTCGACTCCCTACACCATAACCGTTAACGGTTCGAAAGCCGACGTTATGACCGGCAACGGATATGCGACCCTCAAGCGCACATGGAAAGCGGGCGACCGTGTGGAACTCACCCTGCCTATGGAAGTGCGCCGCATTGCCGCACACGACAGCGTGGCCGACGACCGCGGCAAGCTCGCCATCGAGCGCGGCCCCGTGATGTTCTGTCTCGAGGGTGTCGATCAGGCCGACAGCACAGTTTTCAACAAGGTGCTTCCCCGCGACACAAAGTTTACCGAGCTTTACGAGCCTGAACTTCTCGGCGGTGTGATGACACTTACAGCCACCGCAAGCGAGGTGCAGCCCGACGGCACAACAAGCGACGTAACTGTCAAGGCTATACCTTACGCCACATGGAACAACCGCGGACCGGCCGAAATGGCCGTATGGATTCCCGAGACTCCCGAGCGCGCCCGCGCCATACCCGAGCCTACAATAGCATCGATGGCCGAGATGTATTCCGAGCCCACCGAGCTTAACGCCGATGCTCCCGCCGCTACATCCAACCTCCAGTGGGCATGGGGCTACAACGACCGTTGGGAACCTGCCTCAAGCGCCGATACATCAAAACCATACCACTACTGGTGGCTGCGTCACGGCACCAACGAGAATCTATGCTACCGTTTCAGCGAGCCCACCGATGTAAGCTCGGTCGATGTGTACTGGCTCGACTTCGACCACTACGACGGCAACTACCGCGTTCCCGAGAAGTGGAACCTTTACTACAAGGATGAGGCCGGGCGCTGGACACCGGTAGCGTCAAAAGGAGAATTCGGCACGGCCAAGGATCAATACAACCACGTAGACTTCGACCCCGTAACCACTACCGCGCTTAAACTTACTGCCAAGCTGCAGGATGGCGAGAGCGGCGGCGTTATCGAGTGGAAGGTTAACTGAGAGTTGAGAAACGGGAGTTGATGGTTAATAGTTGATAGATTATACTATTTGCTCCTGACAATAAAGAAATATTATTCACATTATATACCTAATCTAAACCAAGCAAAATGAAACTGCATGCATCTTTAATTTCCAAAAGCATGCTCACTGTTGCGATAATGCTTGCCGCCGGCGCGCTCGTGGTTCCTCCCGGAGCCAGCGCTCAGGCCGCTTCAAGCACGCAACAAGCGCAGGGTACAGTAACCGGTGTCGTGACTGACACAACCGGCGAACCCGTCGTAGGCGCGAGCGTATTAGTAAAGGGTCAGTCAACAGGTGCGGCTACCGACATCGACGGTCGCTTCACGGTCAAGGCCAAGATTGGCGACGAACTGTCGATATCGTCGATCGGCTACCTGCCACAGACTGTAAAAATCACATCCAACGAGCCGCTTAACATCGTGCTCGAAGACCACTCCCAGCTCATGGACGAGGTTGTGGTCATAGGTTACGGCACACAGAAAAAGGGTGACGTGACATCGGCCGTGGCCAGCGTCAAAGCCGAGGATTTCAACATCGGTAAGATAGGTGACGCCGCCGAGCTGGTAAAAGGTAAGATTGCCGGCCTGTCAATCACCAACTCTTCGGGTAACCCCACAGCAGGCTCGTCAATACGTCTGCGCGGTACTACCACCATCACCGGTAATGTAGCTCCCCTCATCCTCGTCGACGGTATCGAGGGTGGCCTCAACACCGTTGCTCCCGAGAACATCGAGTCGATCGACGTGCTGAAGGACGCATCGGCTGCCGCTATCTACGGTACCCGTGGCGCCAACGGCGTTATCCTTATCACCACCAAGAGCGGCAAGCGCGGCTCGCGTGCCTCTGCCACCTATTCGAGCTACTACTCGTTCTCGAAGTGGAGCAAAAAGGCCGAGTTCATGGATGCAAGCGACGTTATCTTCGGTCGCACCAACCAGAGCTACGAAGGCTACGAGACCGACTGGATGAAAGCCATCACCCGCAAGGCCGGTTTCAAACACAACCACGACTTCCAGGTGAGCGGCGGTACCGACAACGCCACATACTCGGGCGACTTCTCTTACCAGAAGGAGGAGGGTATCATGCGTGGCTCGGACAACGAGCGCATGCGCTTCCACGTCGACTACACCCAGTTCCTGTGGAACGACATCCTCAAGTTCAACTTCAACGCTCTCGTAACACGCCAGAAATACTCGCTCAACAGCTCTGACTACGCCTATCGCCAGGCTGTTATCCGCAACCCCAGCGAGCCCGTGTGGAAAGAGGACGGTTCTTACTACGAGAACTTCGAGAAACTGCAGTACTACAACCCCGTAGGCATCCAGAACGAGTACTTCGGCAACGTGCGTAACCGCATGTCGCAGATCACCGGTAACGTCACCATCGAGCCCATCAAGGGATGGCAGACCAACGTGATGCTGAGCTGGAACGAGAGCACATCGACATCAGAGAGCTTCACAACTCCCTATCACTACTCGCTCATCACCCAGAAAGACTATAACGGCGCGGCCGGCAAGAGCGAGGGAACAAGCATAAGCAAGACTATCGAGGCAACATCACGCTACCACCACACATGGAACAACGTTCACCGCTTCGACGCCCTCGTAGGTTACAGCTACCTGTACAACGAGTATGACGGTTTCAATGCCTCAAACTCCAACTTCTCGACAACGGCGTTCCTGTGGAACAATCTGGGCAACGGCTCGTTCCTCACCGAGGAAGACCGTCACGCTTCGATGGGTTCATACAAGAGCGACGACAAGCTCGTGGGCTTCTTCGGCCGCGTGAGCTACGGATACGACAACCGCTACAACCTGCTCGTGTCGATGCGTCGCGAGGGTTCTTCAAAGTTCGGTAAAAACTACAAGTGGGGTAACTTCCCCTCGGTATCGGCCGGCTGGAACATCATGAACGAGTCGTTCTGGAAAAACCTCGGTGTGAGCCAGTGGTGGAACGACCTAAAACTACGCGTGGGCTATGGTGTAACAGGTGTGATTCCCGGCGAATCATACATGTCGCTCAACCTCTACAACTATGCAGGCTACGGCGATATCTTGGGTCTCGACGGCTCTTGGATCAAATCGCTCGAAGTAACCCAGAACTACAACCCCGACCTCAAGTGGGAGACCACACGTGAATGGAACTTCGGTCTCGACTACGGCTTCTTCAACGATCGCCTGCACGGTACAGTCGATTTCTATATCAAGACTACCAAAGACCTTCTGTACAGCTACGCAGTGCCCATGCCGCCGAACTTGTACGGCTACACGATGGCCAACGTGGGCAAGATGCGCAATACCGGTATCGAGTTCATGGTTTCAGGCATTCCCGTCCAGACCCGCGACTTCACCTGGGAATCGACCCTCACACTGTCACACAACAAGAACAAACTGCTCAACCTATCAAACGACCTCTACGAGACCGACAACTTCCAGGAACTCTGGGGCGGTATCAGCGACCCCGTTTCGGTACCCACCCACTGCATGGAGGTAGGCCACGGACTTGGCGACTACTGGGGACTGAAGTTTGCAGGCTATGACGCCGACGGCTTCGCCCTCATCGAGCTCCCCGACGGCACCATCCAGCAGTTCACCACCGAGCTCAACACCAAGGAGAACCGCCAGCGCCTCGGCAACGGTATGCCCAAGGTAATCCTCGGATGGAGCAACACGTTCACCTACAAGAACTTCGACCTCTCGCTGCAGTTCACCGGCCAGTTCGGTTACAAGATTCTCAACTGCCAGCGCGTATTCTACGAGAACAACTCGATCAACTACAACACCCTCAAGAGCGCAGCCAATCTTCACCCCGCCATCAATCTTGACGGCACCCCCGCTCTTGACGAGAACGGCAACCAGATTTACGTTACACAGAACAAGTCACAGCAGCAGGGCTTCTGGAGCGACCACCTCGAGGACGGCGACTTCCTGAAGCTTTCCAACGCTACGCTCGGCTACACATTCCCCATCAAGGGCGCCGCAGCCAAGTATATCCACAACCTGCGCGTGTATGCCAACGCCACCAACCTGTTCTGCATCACCAAGTATAAAGGCATCGACCCCGAGGTCGACAACAACTTTATGACCCCCGGTGTGGATAACCGCGATAAATATCCCACAACACGCTCATACACAGTGGGTCTCACAGTAACATTCTAAACGATTGTCAACAATGAAAAATATCATATCAAAATCAATAATGGCTCTCGCATTAGGCGGTGCGATGCTGTGCAATAGTGCCTGCACCAATCTTGACGAGACCCTTTATGACCGACTCAGCGAGGATAACATCGACCTGTCCAATCCCAAGGACCTGTCGCAGCTGCTGGGCGGCGCGGTGACCCAGTACCGCTATCTGGTGACCGACTGGGGCGGCCTCTGGACACTCTCATGTGTATCGGCCGACGAACTCATGATTCCCAAACGCGTCGAAGTGGGCTGGGGCGACCTCTATATCCCCATGTTCAAACACACCTGGGTTTACTCCAACGGCTGCCTCAACGGCCCCTGGACATTTGCCTACCAGGGCATAAGCTACTGTAACATGATTCTCGACGCCATGGGCGAGGAGACCGACGAGAACCGACAGCTCATGTCGCACGTGCGCTACTATCGCGCCCTGTTCTACTGGCACCTGCTCGACAACTTCGGCAACGTACCCATCCAGACGACGTTCAACACCGAGCCCGGATTCCTGCCCGAGCAGGAAGGCACCGAAGCCGTGTACATATTTATCGAAAACGAGCTCACCGACATCGTGGAGAAGATAGGCACCGAGAAAAACTTCGGTTACGGCAACAAGTATGCCGTAGAGTTCCTCCTCTCACGCCTGTACCTCAACCGCAACGCCCTGCTTGGCACAACCGACAATGCCGGCTACACAGCAGCCCTGACACTGCTCGACGACATCATCAACAACGGCGGCTACTCGCTTGCTCCCAACTACAAGGACAACTTCCGCGAGAACATCCAGAGCAGCCCCGAGGTGATATTCGCCGTTCCCCAGGACCGCACCCACACCTCCAACTTCATCATGCTCACATTCGGCTTCCCTTTCGAGGGCATGAAAGCCTACGGTTCGACCGCATCGGGCAACTCGGGCCACTGTGCAGTGCCGCAGTTTGTCAAGAGCTATGACAACGAGGACCTCCGCTTGCCGGCAACGTGGGCCATGGGTCCGCAGTATGCCGCTGTTGAGAATGCCGACGGCACCTACACTCTCGGCGCCGGCGATCCTATCTCATTCTCTATCCACGACTGGAGCGGCACAGGCATCCTCAACTACAACATCGAGTGCCACTCGATCGACAATCCCGGCTGCTTCATCCAGGAAGGCTACCGTTTCCACAAATACGAGATAATCGCCGGAACCGACGACGCTGCCACAGCTACCGACATAGCCGTATTCCGTTACGCCGAAGTGCTCCTGATGAAGGCCGAGTGCCTCCTGCGCACAGGCAAGGATGAGGCTACCGCTGCCGACCTCGTGACCCTCGTGCGCCGCCGCGCATTCAGCAACTCGTCAAAGGCTACCGTAACCGCTGCACAGCTCAAGGGAGGCTCGGTTTATGAATACGGCCACGACGAGTACACCACCGATGCCGCCGACGCCAACTCGGGCTGTATCGACTGGACGAACCACGTGATCACATTCGAGGGTGGCGCCGACATCGAACTTGGCGGCCTCTTCGACGAGTACGGCTGGGAGTTTGCAGGCGAGATGCAGCGCCGCACCCACATGCGCCGCTTCACGCTCACCGGCGGTGGCAACGTCTACAACCGCAAGTCTTACTTCTGCAAGGACGGCAACACCGACGACTTCCGCGACTTCTTCCCCATCCCCGAGGAAGCCATGAAAGCAAATATCAAACTGGTTCAGAACCCCGGTTACACCAATTAAAGGAACACAATCATGAAAAAATTAGCTTATATATTTTTGTTGTCCATGTTCATGATGCTCTTCGGGGGTATCCTGACCGGTTGTGACGACAATGACAACTTCACTCAGCTGCACTATCTCACCGACGATGAGCTCGCCGAGCTTGCACGCCAGCAGCGCATACGCGACTCACTGCTCAACGTTATCAGTGCCGACGAGGTTATATACGTAGAAGTCAAAGACTTCCCTCAGAGCAACTGGGGTAGCACAAGCATCAAACTCGACCTGTCGAAAGCTGCCGAACTGTTTGAAATTACCGAAGCCGAGGTCTACGCCGGCATCGGTGGCGATGAAAACGCGCCCAAGATCCAGGGATTCTGTATCCAGGGCTCTACCCACAACGATTTCATGACAGCATCGACCACCAACGGCCCCTGGGGTCACTGGTGGACCATCAAGGGCGACGTCTGCGACACATGGAACCAGGCCGACTCGTTCATCTACACCGAGTGGACCTACGACTGGGACGAGGCTACCGAGACACCTCTCTACGAGACCGGCCGCTTCCTCATCAACCAGATGCCCGGCGTGTGGGGCGTAGGCGAGAAGACCCGTGTCATCGAGTGTCTCAGCTACCAGAAAAAACGCATAGCCTATGTCATCGACTACGAGATCATCGAACGTGGCGAGGTTGTGGCTACAATCGTCAACACCCAGCACCTGAACATAAGCCTCAAACCCAACGTTACCGGCAGCTACGAGCCCAACGCGTTGAAGTTTGACCTGCAGCAGACACTCAGCGACCTCGGCATCACCGAGATCGATCCCTCTAAGGACCTCATAGCTTACAAGCCCGACGGAACCTGGGAACAGGAGATACAGGACAACGGCTGGTGGTTTGACAAGAACGGTTACGTAGGAGCATGGGGCAGCAATGCCAGCGTGTGGATAAGCTACGGTTACTGCGAGCCCGACGAGATTGGCGTCGTTGTGATGCCCGACAACGGCTGTGCCGGCGGCGACCGCTATGTAATCAACTTCTGCATCACTGCCAACAACAAGATCGAGCAGCTTGAGGTAACTGTCGATATCGTCGACGGCGACGATCCCAACTCGGCCGAGGTAGTGAACACCACCGACCTCACAATGGACATGATGCTTGATCCCGCAGCCGAGTACACTCCCACTCCGCTACCTTTCGACCTCGACAAGGCACTCAGCGACCTCGGTTGCTCAAGCCTTATGGACGCCAGCATGATCACTCTCGACAAGGACAGCCGATACACTATGGCACTAAACGCCGACAAGGGTTTCTGGATGGACAAATCGGGCCCGAAGGGCGACTGGGGCGAAAACGCCAGCATGTGGCTCAGCTACGGCATGTGTGAGGACAACGAGATAGGCGTCTGCCTCATGCCCGGCGCTACTGCCGTAGGCGACGTCTACAACCACAAGTTCGGCTTCTTCTACGAGGGCAAGATTATTCTGTACAACATCACAGTCAACGTCATCGAGTATGGCTACGACGACCCCGAGACAGCTCCTGCCGGCTCGCCCACAACCGACACCGTGCTCGACATCACCCTCGAGAAAGCATGGGATGAGACATACAGCGCTGTAACCGAGGATGTACGCGAATCACTGCGCCAGGCATTCAAGATGACCACCTACCAGATTTATCAGGCATCGCTCGACGGCTCGCTCCGCATGTACAACAAGGAAATCACCCCCGAGGTGAAATACACCGGCGGTGGCATCGAGAACTGGCTCGACCTCAACGGTGACTATGCCGACTATGGCGCGGGTGGCGTATTCTGCGGCCTTGACTTCGGCAAGGAATACATCGAGCTCTATGCCGGCAACATGCCCGACGAGGACCTCTGCCCGCAGAACTCTGAGATTAAAACCACCTATCTGGTGTGCTGCAACAGCGGTATGGTGACAATGAACATCACAATCAAAATAGGTGCAGCAGCCGAATAATTAACCCACAAGCCCGGGCGGCAACCCCTTGTCGCCCGAGCTTAAAAACAGAACCACAATGAAAATCAAGAATATACTTTCACTGTTCATGGTTGGCTCGCTGGCTCTCTCGGCCGGAGTGTTCACATCATGTGACGATGACGACACCGTGACGGTCTATACCGACGCGCTGACGCTCAACGAGGGACAGTCACGTGCAATCGAGTTTGGTGAGGCTGCCTCAAGCGATACTATCAAGTTCACATCGCGTATCGTGTGGAAAGCCGAGGTTACTCCCGAGGCCCCCTGGCTCACCGTTTCACAGGTCAAAGGCTCGGGCGGTGCTGTAAAGATGGCTCTCGATGCCGTCGCCAACACCAAGAAAAGCGCCCGCTCCACCAAGATTATCATTACCGCAAGCGGCCAGACCGAGGAATTCACCGTGACACAGGCCGGTACCACCCGCGACATATTATCGCCCGAGGATATTCCCAACTACGACAAGTTCTTCAACAACAGCGAGCACGGCGGCGAGAAGATGCTTCTCCCCGACTCGGAGTTCTCGTTCTACCGTTATAAGGAATCGGAGCACTTCTTCGTGTTCTGGAGCAAATACTTCGGCGAGGACCCCAACGGCGCCGATGTAGCCGAGGATGACCGCGTAGATGTCGATGACCTCCTGCAGAAGGCCGAACAGTTCTTCGACACCAACATCAACAAGCTCGGTATGGCTGTTCTGGGCCAGGGCAAATCGACCCTCGACCAGTACAAGATGCAGATTTACCTGCTCGATCCCACTCCCGAGTGGTGGGTAGCCACCGGCTCGGGCTACGATAACGTGATCGGCGCGCTGTGGGTAACTCCCGCCACCTGTCACCCGGTAGGCTCGACTATCGCCCACGAGATAGGCCACTCGTTCCAGTACCAGGTGTACTGCGACAAGATACTTCAGGGAGCATCTGACGACCTGCACCACGGCTTCCGCTACGGCTTCAGCAACAATGGTGACGGCGGCTGCGGCTACTGGGAACAGTGTGCACAGTGGCAGGCCCACCGCGATTACCCCGACGAGCAGTTCACCAGCTATAACTACGACGTGTGGGTAAGAAACGCACACCGTCACTTCCACCACGAGTGGATGCGCTACGCCTCCTACTGGCTGCAGAGCTACTGGACCGAGAAACAAGGTATCGAAGCCTACGGCCGCATCTGGCGCGAGAGCGAGTTCCCCGAGGACGCCATCGAGACATACACCCGCCTGTACAACGGCGGCAACTGGCAGGCTACCCGTGAGGACCTCTATGACTACGCCGCCCGCATGGCTACATACGACATAGACAACCTGCCCGACATCAAGGATCGCTACATAGGCACCTACAAGACTACGCTTCTCAAGAACGCCGAGGGCTACTACCAGCCCGCACTGCTCAGCTGTCCCGGCGCTACCGGCTTCAACGTCATCGAGCTCAAGGTCCCCGAAGGTGGCGGCAATGTATCGGTTGACTTCAAGGGTCTCGAAAGCGGCGCACCGCTTCTGGCCGATGACGGCGGCGTACACATCGACGGCGACGGCAACGCTACAACCTACAAGACGAGCAACTACAACGCCTACAGCAGCGCCGGCTGGCGCTACGGCTTCGTAGCCTACGACGGCAGCAACCGCACCTACAGCCCAGCAGGCAAGGACGCCAACGGCTCACTCTCGTTCACCGTTCCCGCCAACACGACACGCCTCATGTTTGTCGTACAGGGCTCGCCCGAGACCTACGTGCGCCACGGCTGGGACGAAGACCCCACCAACGACGAGATGTTCCCCTATGCAGTCAAGTTCAACGGCACCAACGTTGCCGGTATCGTCGATATCGATTATGATGCCGATCCCACCGACGTTGAGGTTGAATACACCATAAACTGCGACGCTTCATACAGCGAGTATGTGCTTGGCTCTATCGACCTTGGCGCAAGCCCCGAAATCTGTCAGGCATTCGTGATGACAGGCGACGTAATGGCCGGCAAGATGCAGAACGTAGGCCGCAAACCCGCCGAGGGCAAGGTAACCATAATGAACAAAGAGACCTCAGGCACCCTGGTATCAACCAATAGCGCCAACAACGGTTTCTGGCTCGATGCCGACGGCAACAACAGCAAGTGGGCTAACGGCTACATCTACTATGAGGTGGATGGCACAACACTCATCTACGGTCATTATCCCGGCCGCTGTGAAGCCGGCAAGACCTACGAGATGCGCCCCACACTGGTGTACGTACTCAACGGTGTCACCTACACCGCTTCGATCAAAATTATATTGAAGTTCTAATAGGATAATAATAGAAACGGTTCATACGACCTAACCTACGAATGTGCATTCTACCCCACCAAAAGGGGCAGGATGCACATTCTCACAACAATCAAATGTCATGTTAAAGAAAGCTTTGCCATACACTGTCATACTCCTGCTCTGCGCTCTCATATCATGCAGCAGCGATGACGAAAACATCACCTTCGGTTACACCGATGTCAAGGGTGAGTGGAAAACCGCCCGGGACTTCATAGGCGAACTGAAATTCGACACTCAACAGAACAAGTGGATGTTCTCGTCGACCGAGCCCGAGCGCAATCTCTATGACCTGAAGGAAAACGAGGAAGCGGTAGTGAGTATCGACAACTGGCGCGAAGAATTCGCCGACGTGGCAGACGGGTGCAAAATCAACGGCTACTACCGCCTCACAGGCATCGAAACCTACTCCGACCGTTCGGTCGAGACACACTATATCACACTGCGCGTAGACAATATCACCCCTTACCCGGAGCCTGAACCGGTCGTTCCCGACTTGAGCGACAAGTATCCGTTCATCGCCGGGCAGTTTATCATCAACACCGACGGTGGTGCCGCAATAACGTCAAAAGAAAACTATGTCGACGCCACCTTCTCATTCAGCCACACCAACTCCGATTGGAATCTCGACGAAGTTCCCGGCGGCATACGCGGCCGCGGCAACTCGACATGGCTGTGGTATCCCAAGAAACCTTACCGCATAAAATTCTCTAAAAAACAATCGCTCATGGGCCTGCCCAAAGCTAAAAGCTGGGTACTACTGGCCGAATACCGCGACCCTACGAAGCTCATGAACGCCTTCGTCTTCGAGCTGGGCAACCTCATGGAGCTCCCATACACCAATCACAACCGCTATGTCGAGGTAGTGCTCAACGGCAAGTCGCAGGGACTGTACCACCTCACCGAACAGGTGCAGCAGAACGAAAACCGTGTCAACGTCGACGAGACCGAGGGAATACTCATGCAGCTCGACCGCGATGACGGCCCCGAGCTGGCGCCCGATGCCACCGACAACTTCTGGTCGGCCATCTACGACCTCCCCGTCTGTGTTAAGAACCCCGACGAGCCCTCGCCCGAACAGCTCGAGACTGTAAAAGAGACCCTGCGCCCGCTCGAGGAAGCTATCAAGGCCGGTAACTATGCCCGCGTCGACGAGCTGCTCGACATCAAGTCCATGATCGACTTCCTCATCATCCAGGAGCTTGTCTACAACGTAGAGCTTGACGCCCCGCGATCGATGTACATGCACAAGAACATAGGGGGCGACAAGTGGCACATGGGCCCGCTGTGGGACTTCGACGCCGGCTTTGACTTCGACTGGACCAACATGACCACGAGCCACAACTACTTCGCAAGCTATCGCGAGCTGGTGCTGGGCACACACCCCGCCACCCACGCCGGCACTCAGTACCGCGTTCCAGGATTCTTCAGCGACCTGTTCAAGATGGCCGATTTCGTGGCACGCTACAAAGCCCGCTGGATTGAGATCAGGCCTATGATAGAAACCGCAATGGAGAATGCCGAAAAATACTACCAGGCCAACGCCCAGCTGTGGCATGCCGACGAGCTGCAATGGCCCACAGGCAAGAAATCAGTATCGGAAATCTCGCGCCTGCACAACTGGCTCATAAACCGCGCCGGCTACCTCGACACCGTCATCGCCGGCTATTAAAGCCCTTGTCTATTTTTCATAAGTAACTCGCAACTTATTCTTGAGAATTACTTATATTTGCCCATTCCTGACTATAATCGCCCATAATTGCCTACCACATGAAACTACTGTCAAGCCTACTGGCTTTAGGAGCCACACTATGCCTCTCGGCAGCCTCGGTCAACGAGAAATCAATATACATACCGCGCGACCTGCAAGGTATGGACCTCAGCGACCCGTCGTCAAAATGGTCGACCTCGCGCATGGCGTCGACCGAGAATGTCGTGCTGTTCTGGGCACCCGGCTTCGGCGACAACATCGCCACAGCCCCCGACCTCGAGGGGCACAACATGAAAGTCGACCTGGCCAACCTGCTCTCGCGCCTCGAACACTTCTACCGCTTCTTCTATAACGACCTCGGCTTCATAAAGTCAGGCTCCAAGGCCGACCGCTACAAGATGATGGTCATGCTCGACTACTCGCTCGAAGGCACTGCCTATGGCGGCGACTACGACAGCGAGATAGGCGCCCTGTGGATAGCACCCAACCGCGTGCAGGACTCGAAGCTCAACTGCATAGCCCACGAGCTCGGACACTCCTTCCAGAGCCAGATATCATGCGACGGCGAGGGGGAAGCCTGGGGAGGTCACGGCATCTTCGAGATGGCGTCGCAGTGGATGCTGTGGCGCGTGAACCCCGACTGGCCCACCGACGAGAATTATCACCTCGAAGCGTTCAAAAAGAACACCAACAAGGCATTCCTGCACATCGAGAACATCTACCGCTCACCCTACATTCTCGAATACTGGGCCGAGAAACACGGCGACCACGCCATTGCCGACCTCTTCCGTGCCGGACGCCGCGGTGAAGACCCCGTCGAGACCTACCGCCGGCTCCACGACATGTCGCAGGAGCAATTCAACGACGAGATGTTTGATGCCGTGCGCCACCTCGTAAACTGGGATCTGAGTCATGCCCGCGAGAATATGCGCCCTTATGCCAACGTGTGGGACACTCCGCTGTCAAGAACCGGCCGATGGCTCGCTCCCGCTACCGAAGCCACGCCCGAGGACTACGGCTTCAACTTCGTGCGCCTCGACATCCCGGCCCCCGGCGCTACAACGACAGTAAGATTCGAAGGCCTTGCCAAGGGCAAAGAGGCCGGCTGGCGCTACGGACTGGTTGCAGTCGACAGCGAGGGTAAATCGACCTACAGCGAGATGAAGAGCGACCGTAAAGGACAACTGAGCTACACAGTCCCCGCCGACCGTGAGATACAGCACCTGTGGCTCGTAGTGATGGGAGCGCCCGCCGAGCATCGACAGCTCCCGGCGCTGTACATGCTCGACGAGAACACCACCCCCGAGCCTAACCGCACCTGGAGTTACCGCTTCAGCCAGAAAAAGTAATCACTCGGTCGGTAAAACGGCACAGCAGCCATTTTTACCGGCCGAGATTTTGGATAACTTGACAGTTTAGCTATCTTTGTATTGATTTTTAACCGATTATACAGCCTACTTGTTGCAATGAGACGTGTTGTTTACATACTGTGTCTGCTGGCCGGGCTCCGGGCGCTGGCTATCGGTGACGGGATGTCGTTCAGGCACTACACCAGCGCTGACGGACTCCCCTCAAACTGCATACGCGACATCATGCAGGACAGCTGCGGCTTCGTGTGGTTTGCCACCGACGGCGGTATGGCACGATTTGACGGTCACGAATTCAAGCTGTTCAAACCGTCGGCTATAACCGACCGCTCCCGTATCGACAACTATGTCTCGAGCCTGGCACAGTCTGGCCGCTACATCTGGCTTGCCACCGACAATGGCCTGATGCGCTACGACCGGCAGCTCGAACAGCTTCAAGAACCCGAACTCGTGTACATCGATGCCGACGGACCCCGCATAAGCGGCACATCACGACGCCTTACGGTCGACCACGACGGCAACCTATGGGTGGGAATGAGCTACCGCGGTGTATTCAAAGTCGACAAATCTCTTAATGTAACCCACTACAACCTCCCGGCCGCCAGAAACATTGTAGGCACCGTCTATGTCGACAAGCGAGGCGAGATATGGGCTACAAGCTCCTACACCACCGAGGGCCTGTATAGACTCGACAAGTCAAAGGATTGTTTCGAGCCTGTAGAGCTGAACCTCAACGGCAACACCATAGCGGCACGCTCCATGGCTATGACCGAGGACGACAATAACAGGCTGTGGATAGGACTGTGGACCGACGGCTTAGTGTGTCACGACCCCTTTACGGGCGATTCACGCCTTGTCAAAGCCGACCACCCCGACAAGCTCTTTCACATCCACTCCCTCACGGCCAACCCCGACGGGACACTGTACATAGGCACCGACAACGGCCTCACGGTGTACAATCCGGCCGACGGCACCTTCACCCTCTACGCCCACGACGAGCTGTGGTCGGGCTCTATGTCGGGCCAGTTTGTCTACCCTATCACATTCGACAACGAGGGTGGCCTGTGGGTAGGAACATTCTACGCCGGCGTGAATTACCTGGCCCCCGACATCAAACACTTCGAGTCGGCCCGCCACTCTCGATTTGTCAACTCGGTCTCAGGCAACATTATCTCGTCATTCTGCGAGGACTCAGCCGGCAATCTATACATAGGCAGCGAGGACGGAGGCCTGTGTCGCTATAACCGCGCCAACGGAACATACACCGACATCCCGTTGTCGTCGGGCAACAGTCCGGCCAACATCCACTCGCTGTGCATCGACGGCGACGACCTGTGGGTGGGCACATACAGCGGCGGAGTAAAAATATACGATACGCGCGCACGCCGCATCAGGCGCGATTTCTCTCAGTTATCGTCACCCGACGGCAACATCACAACAAGCTACGCCATCTCGCGCGACCGCCAGGGCAACATTTGGGTAGCGACCATGAACGCCATCCTGCGTTATGACCGCGCGACCGACACGTTCGAGGAGATGCGCGACATAGGGGCGCTGACATCCGACATCAAGCAGGACGCAGCCGGCAACCTGTGGTTCTCGACACAGGGTAACGGACTGTACCGCTATCGCCCCCACACCCGCGAGTGGCACAACTACCGTGCCGACGACCGCCACGGCTCGCTCGTTCACAACCACGTGTCGTGTATCGACTTCGACAGCCGCGGCAACATGTGGGTAGCCACCGGCAACGGACTGTCACGCTATCGTCCCGAGACCGACGACTTCGAGGAAGTGGAGACCGGCGCCACCGACAAGATGATGTTCTTTGTCAAATCAATAGGCAACGAACTCTGGATAGGCACCGGCAGCGGACTCGTGCGCTATCGCCCGGGCGAGGAATCGATGACCTACACCGTTGTCGACGGGCTCGCCAACAACCAGTTTACGCTTAACTCGGTGTTCACCGGCGCCGACGGCACAATCTATGCCGGTACAATCGACGGGTACACACACTTTGACCCGGCAAGGATAGGCCGCAACAACATTGTGCCCGACATAAGGTTTACCGGACTTGACATCGGCGGCCGCCACGTCGATGTGGGCGACCCGCGACTGCCATGCTCGCTCAATAACCTCGACAAGCTGGAACTGGGCCCCGACGTCGATGCCTTCAGCATCTCGTTCTCGGCACTAAGCTTCGCCAACCCCGACAACAATTCCTACATGTACCGTCTCGAGGGATTTGACAAGGAGTGGATGACAGCCGACAATACCAACAAAGCCTCATACACCAATCTGCCGGCCGGCGACTACACCCTGAAGGTCAAGGCCTCCAACAACGACAAGGTGTGGAACGAAGCCGGCATATCGCTCCCTATCCACATCGCCCCCCACTGGTACAGCTCGTGGCCCATGAAGGGAGCATACGTCATCATCGTGGTGTTCATTCTCGCGTTGGGCACCTACCTGATAATGAGACGCAACGACCACCGCCACAGGGAAGAGCTCGACCGCGTGAAAGCATTGAAAGAGCGCGAGGTCTACGAAGCCAAGCTTAACTTCTTCACAACGATAGCCCACGAGATACGCACCCCCGTGTCGCTCATCATTGGCCCGCTGGAGAGCATAATGAAATCCGACTCGAAATTCTCACCGCGACAGAGCGATGACATCGACATAATACACCGCAACTCACAGCGACTGCTGTTCCTTGTCAACCAGCTGCTCGACTTCAAGAAAGTCGAGAGTCTGGCCATGGACGCCAAGTTTGTGGCACGCGACATCCCGGCACTCATCGAGTCGGTAGCCGAGCGTTTCAGACCCAGCCTCAACCATCGCGGCATCACTCTCAACGTGGAACTCCCCGACGACCATTTCACCGCCGATGTCGATGCGGAGGCACTCACGAAGCTCGTGAGCAATCTGCTCAACAACGCCCGCAAATTCACCAATTCGCTCGTCACCATATCGTGCGTGGCACGGCCCGACAGCGGCACATTCACCATCACCGTGAAGGATGACGGCGTGGGCATAAGCGAGACCGACATAAGACGCATCTTCAAGCCATTCGTGCAAATCGAAAGCGGCGAACGACAAGAAGGGGGAACAGGCCTCGGACTCAGCATCGTGAAGCGTGTAGTAAAAGCCCACTCCGGCACCATCGATGTTGAATCACAACCCTCCCGGGGCGCGAGCTTCATCGTGACCCTGCCACTGCACCAGGCCGGCGCCCTAAGCGAGGAAATCATCGAGAGCGACGACAATGTCACCGACGATTCGACTACGGTCGTTGGGGAAAGCAGCGAGCATAATCCCCTGCCCGACTGCCCCGTGATGCTTGTTACCGACGATAACCCCGACCTGGTAAGATTCCTGTCGAGCTACTTCGGGTCGACCTATACCGTTCTCACGGCAGCAAGCGCCGACGATGCCATAAAACGGCTCGAGACCGAGAATGTCGACCTCATCGTGAGCGACTGGATGATGCCCGGCATGAGCGGTGTCGACTTCTGCCGCCACGTGCGTGCCGACCGTACCACAAGCCACATCCCGTTCCTGCTTCTCACTGCCAAGACCGACGAGAATTCCAAGATCGAGGGCATGAACTGCGGCGCCGACGCCTATGTCGAGAAACCGTTCTCGATCGACTATCTCGCCGCTCGCATAAGCAACCTGCTCGAGATGAGGAAACTGCTCAAACAGAAATTCACGTCGGCACCACTCGAACCCATCGAAACGCTTGCCGTCAATCCCGTCGACAGCGAGTTCCTGTCGCAACTCACAGCACTCATTGAGGAGAATTTCTCCAATGCCGACCTCTCGGTCGATTTTCTCGCACAGAGGCTCGGAATCTCGCGTTCGGGACTCTATGCCAAGATTCGCACACTGGCCGACAGTACCCCCAACGAGCTGATTCAGATCACCCGCCTAAAACGCGCCGCCCAGCTGCTCAGCGAGAACAAATACCGCATCAACGAGATATGCTACATGGTGGGCTTCAACAGCCCCAGCTATTTCACGAAGTGCTTCCAGCGACAGTTCGGCATGAAGCCCGGCGAGTTCAAAGGGTAGGTTTTATAAGGTCGGGCAGGCCGCTTGAGCCAAATTGCCGGCTTTGCCCATTGCGCTTGTTTTGCTTATTATGCTTATTATTCGTACTTTTGCGGCACATTAACCAAATGACCTTATTAAACCTTATATAAAATGTCAACGAATACTGTCGATAACCAGCGTAAAGTCACTACTTTGCGCCTCGCCGAGATGAAAGCTCGCGGCGAAAAGATCGCAATGCTCACCGCCTATGACTACTCGATGGCCAAACTCATCGATGAAGCCGGAATGGATGTCATACTCGTAGGCGACTCCGCCTCAAACGTTATGGCCGGCAACATGACGACCCTTCCTATCACCCTCGACCAGATGATCTACCACGCCAAGAGCGTTATAAAAGGCGTGAAACGTGCATTGGTAGTATGCGACATGCCCTTTGGTACATACCAGGGTAACTCTAAAGAGGCTCTCGCATCGGCAATACGCATCATGAAAGAGAGCCACGCCGAGGCCGTGAAGATGGAAGGCGGCTCGGAGATACGCGAATCGATCGAACGCATATTGTGCGCCGGTATTCCCGTCATGGGCCACTTAGGTCTTACTCCCCAGTCGATCAACAAGTTCGGAACATACGCCGTACGCGCCAAGGAGGAAGCCGAGGCACTCAAACTCCTCGAGGACGCCAAGATGCTTGAAGAGATAGGCTGCTTTGCAATGGTTCTCGAAAAGATTCCGGCCAATCTGGCTCGCCGTGTTGCCGAGTCGGTATCTATACCCGTGATTGGCATCGGTGCCGGCGGCGGTGTCGATGGCCAGGTGCTCGTGATGCACGACATGCTGGGAATCAACAAGGGCTTCTCGCCCAAGTTCCTGCGCCGCTACGCCGACCTCTCGACAGTGATAAACGAGGCCGTGGGCAACTACATCGCCGACGTTAAAAGCAGCGACTTCCCCAACGCCGACGAACAGTACTAATCAACAATTGACGACCCCACCCAGTCGCTCTGTTCACCTATCTCGAAAAGAAATGAAAATTACTGCTGTTGTCGTAACATCCAACCGACTGGAGATGCTTAAAAAGTGCCTCCCCTCGGTTCTTTCTCAGACCCGCCCGGTCGATGAAATCATAGTAATAAACAACTGCTCGACCGACGGTACCGAAGGCTGGCTGAAGGAGTTCAGCGCCGGTCACGACATCGTCAAGGTCACCAACCTGCCCACCAACCTGGGCGGTGCAGGCGGTTTTGAAAAGGGTGTTGAAATGGCCGTGGAACAAGGCGCCGACTACGTGTGGATCATGGACGATGACACCTTCCCCACCCCCACGGCGCTTATCGAACTGCTCAAACCGCTCGAAGCCGATCCTAAAGCGGGATTTGCCGGCAGCCGCGTTGAATGGACCGACGGCTCGCTCAACAAGATGAATATTCCCATATTCCGCCGCGAACACTACCTGAGCAAGATTATAGACACGATTACCGAAGTAACTCTGTGCGACGGCACTTCGTTCGTGTCGCTGCTCGTGCCGCGTCGCGTAGTGCTCGAAGTAGGACTCCCGGTAGGCGAATTCTTCATCTGGCACGACGATGTAGAGTACACGGGACGTATCGTGCGCGCCGGGTATAAGGGACTTTATGCGCCACAGAGCATCGTCGTTCACGCCACGGCCTCAAATATCGGCTCGTCTATTATTAACGCCCCCGTAAGCTCCAAGCACCGTTTCTATTACCAGATACGCAACCAGATGGCCACGAAGCGTATGAAGACCAACGCGCTCTTTGCCCGCGTGTCGGCATGGCTGCGCCTGCGCCGCTTCAAACGTGCCATCGCCAAGCGTGCCGACTATCAGCAGGAATTCCTTGAAGAAGTTATCAACGGCTACAAGGACGGCAAGCACTTCAACCCCAAGGTAAAATTCGTAAAAGTAAAATGATAAGTAACTCATAAAAATTAGCTGCGAGTGATTTTTGAGATTTGTTAGAGTGATTTTTGTTTAAAGACGAAGGCGTGTAGCAAGCTACACAACTGAGGATGAGAGCAAAAAACGCCTAACAAAGCCAAAAAGCGCCGCAGTAGCACGAGTTACTTGATAATAGTATAATATAAACTAATTATTAAGAGTTACTTATAGAGCCGGTTCGACTTAAATGTCAGCGAACCGGCTCTAATTTTGACTTATGGGTCAAAACGGGTGCTGAAAAGCCTCAAAAAACATAAAACG
>CANDNO010000031.1 GCA_947386115.1 uncultured Muribaculaceae bacterium | reverse complement strand
AATATGCTCAAAAATCTGCAACCCTGGCGTTAACATTTATTGTCGAACCGGCTCTAATATTCGGGTTATGGAGAATTTGAGGGCGGTGGTGCCTGACTGGGCTTTCCGCATGAATTGCGCGGTGACGGTGGCTGATGCCGACTGTAATATCATTTATATGAATGAGCGTTCGCGGTCGACGTTTGCCGGCCGTGGCGGTGCCGAGCTTATCGGGCATAATCTCATGGAGTATCACAATGATAATTCCAAGGCTATCATACGACGTCTGCTCGCCGAGGGGGGCACGAATGCCTATACAATCGAGAAGGAGGGGCTGAGAAAGATGATTTTTCAGTCGGCCTGGTTTGATGACGAGGGGAAGGTTGCCGGCCTGGTCGAGCTGTCGATGGTTATCCCTGAGGATATGCCTCACTATATTCGCTAAGTTACTATAACGATTTTTTGAACATGACTGACGATAAGGAGTTTGTAGCAAGTTTTGAAGAGAAGGTCAAGGTAGATCTCGCAAAGTATTTGCAGTCGACGGGTATGCTTGACGAGATTACGCCTGAGTGTCCTGACGTGGAGGAAAAGTGGGACTCGATAGCCCGCGCTTATCTGCCCGACGGCGTGCGGGAGTTTCAGGACTATCCCGTCGTTTCGCTCGGCTGGATGATGTTCATAGGCATGGCGATGGGCGTCTATTGGGACTCTGACTGGGCTCGCTATTCCCAAATTCCAGACCTTTACGAGCAGTTACGCGACAAGCGAGGCTATGACAACCTTGACGAGGTCATTGTCGAAGATGTGCTGAAATGCACGGGTGAAAGTGCCGATAAGATCTCGTCGACAGTAGCCGAGTGTGCCGCACGCACGTTAAGCATGCTTCAACACGAGCACATAGAGCCGGGAACGCCCACGGCTCTAAGCTGTTATATCGCTTGCCTGCACCAGTTGTACCTCGCCGGCATGGCGGTGGAGCTCAATGCTCTGGGGTATCACATGACTCCGCTGTACGAATCGTGATGTTTTTTGCCGTCGGGCATCATTGTCAGCGGTCTCCTGTTGGATAACGGGATGGCTATTTGTGGATGGCGAGGATGTGGTAGTCCCCCTCCTCAATCTTTTGCTCGAGCGAGTCGCTGACGGTGAAATCACCGGCTTCGTAGTTCTCGTTGGTGATTATAGGATAGCCGTTGTGGTAGCCTACTATTTGCCACTTGGACTCATATGCTTGTGCACTCTTATCGGCAGTGTTGATATGTACCCATCTGCCAACATTTTTATCGTTTAGTTCAAACCAAATATCACCATCCTCATAATAAACGGGGCCCTTAATGTAGCGATATTTTATCATACGCTCGAAATTATCATACAGATTGGCCTTTTCCGCGTCGGGAAAGTTCTGAGAACCGAAATCAAGAGTTATGGTTTTATTGATTTTGCCATCTTTGCCGATAATATTGATATCATTATTTAAATCACCGTTGTAGGCATACTCACCTTTGCTGTTTCTGACAAATTCAGTTTTACCTGCTATGATATTGGCATCATAAAACTCGGGCTTAGGCGTGAGACCCTCGATAAAATTGAAGGACGAATCGGCCAAAACAAGCGTGTAAGGCTCGGCTTCGGTTGAGTCCCAACGGGCAACGCCTATCACATAATTTCCATTGGAGAGCCGGGTTATAGCATTGTTCTTTATATTAATAGGAGTACTGCCCAAGAAATTACCCTCGGCATCATATTTCAAGATTTTATTGCTCGGATCGCAAATGTTTATCGAACCATCATCGGAGATAAAGAAATCGGTCATCATTACATATTCTTCGGGGCCCTGGCCACGCGTTCCGATGGATCCGATGGCATTTCCCTGAAGGTCAAACACTGCAAGTTTTTTTTCGGGAGCGCGCATGCCATCCATAATATATATACATCCATCATGTACAACAGTTTTGGAGTTCCAACGCAGGAGGCAGTCCTCGTTATCGCTGCTGAGGAGGATTATGTCGTAGTCCTCGAGGTTGAGTTGGTCGTGCGCTTCGATGTCAAGGTCGTCAAAGACAATGACTTCATTGCCGTCATCAACGGCGCTTGATGAATTTCCACATGACTGAATGCCAAGCACGGCCGCCAGGCAAAACGCGCCCGCATATAGCGAGCGAAGAGAGGTGATTGATTTCATGAATATGATTATTAGGTAATTTACATAATATGATTATTTGTGGATGGCGAGGATGTGGTAGTCGCCATCCTCAATCTTTTGCTCAAGCGAGTCGCTGACGGTGAAATCACCGGCTTCGTAGTTCTCGTTGGTGATTATAGGATAGCCGTTGTGATAGCCCTTAATAATGGAATTGGCATCATATATATGAGCCGCCTTGTTGTCAATATCCATATGTACCCATTTATATGACATTCTGTCTACAAGTGAGAACCAAAGATGTCCTTCTTCATAAAATACCGGACCTGCTATGTATCTGTATTTCAAAAGACGGTCCTCGTGGTCATAGAGATTCACCTTTTCATCATCGGGGAAGTTTAGCGCTCCAAAATCTATTGTAATAACGCGTTCAGGCTTTCCCTCGCTGTTGATAATATGGATATCATTGCTGAAATCGCCGTTAAAGGCATACTGTCCATTATTATTTGCGTACATGTGCGAGCTTCCTGAACCATATTCGGTATCAAAGTTTTCGGGCCTATGCACAAGGCCTTCGATTACGTTAAAAGATGGGTCGGTCAAAACAAGACTGTAGGGCGAGGCAGAAGACACATCCCATAACGCTACACTCACCAAGAAATTACCATTGGGCAACTGGGTTATCGCTTTATTCTGAATTTCGATAGGTGTACTGCCCGTATAATTACCTTCGGAATCATATTTAAGGATTTTGACTCCCGGATCGTAAATATTCACAGAACCATCATCTAAGATAAAGAAGTCGGACAACCGGGCATATTCTTCGGGGCCCTGGCCTCGCGAACCGATGGATCCGATGGCATTTCCCTGAAGGTCAAACACTGCGAGTTTTGTTTCGGTAGCTCGCAGGCCGTCAAGGATATAAATACGTCCATCGTGTACAATAGTTTTGGAGTTCCGACGCAGGAGGCAGTCCTCGTTATCGCTGCTGAGGAGGATTATGTCGTAGTCCTCGAGGTTGAGTTGGTCGTGCGCTTCGATGTCAAGGTCGTCAAAGACAATGACTTCATTGCCGTCATCAGCGGCGCTTGATGAATTTCCACATGACTGAATGCCAAGCACGGCCGCCAGGGAAAACACACCCGCATATAGCGAGCGAAGAGAGATGATTGATTTCATGAATAATGTTTTGAATAATCAACTTTCGGGGGCCGCAAGAATCATGGCGAACACCATACACTTGACGTATGGTATTGGCCGGAAATCAAACTTAACGACGAGCCTTTTGAATTACGACGGTAAAAGTACGTATTTTGTGACAACCGATATCACAAAATAAGTATGTTTTTCAGCATTTTTTTGGGGAAGGGATGGGGATTAGGGGGCGGTGACGGCGATGCGGCGGGTTTCGGTGGAGGAGGTTTCTCCGTCGGGGGTGGTGATGGAGGCGCGGTAGAGGTAGATGCCTCGGGGTACGCGGCGGCCGGCATTGTCGGTCAGGTTCCAGGTCACGGGGAAGGAGCGCAGGGTCTCGCTCATGCCGTTGACTGAGGTTGTCCACACTTGACGTCCGAGCATGTTGAACACCTCGATGTTGACAGTGATGAGTGCGTCGGGGCGGTCGTGGGTGAGGTAGAAGCGCGTGTCGGTGCGGGCGGGATTGGCGTCGGCATACATGTCATAGAGCCTGGGGGCCACATCCTGTCCGGCCACGAAGTCGATGCTTGCCGTGGTGGAGTTGCCTGATGTATCCCATACTCGCAGGCGCAGGTCATGATTGCCGGGCGAGAGTTCGTCGAGCTGATAGACGAGTGTTCCACCGGGTGTGCCGTCGCTGTATGGGGTATAATACAGGGGGGCGTCGGTGAGGGAGCGTCCGTCGATTGTAAGCAGCATCTGGTGTCCGATGCCGGCTGACGACAGGTTGATCGACCTGTTATCGTGCATGTTGGCGATTACTACGGGCTTGGTATTGACCATGTCGCCGCTGTTGAACGATGAGTGGTTGAGATAGAAGGCGTCGATGACCGGAGGCTCGTTGTCGTCGGCGGCGTTCTCGTCGAAACCATAGACATAGAAGTCGCGGTTTACGCCGACGGCGTCACGGCCATCGTCGGCTACGGCATACATGCTGAGTGCTGCGGGGCGGTAGTTGTTGGCTATCTCGCCGGGCATGACCATGTTGACTGAGAAACGTCCTTGCCGCACGGAGTCGACTACGGCCTGGAGTCGCTCGCCCTGTTGCTCGAATGTATATTCCTCGCCGCTGTCGCCATAGCCGTGGGAGGTGGTGCTATACTCGGCATCGTAGAGGGTGAGGAAGAGTTTGCCGTTAAAGTCGGATAGCTGATTGCCGGTGGCGTCGGTGACAGTGCCCTCGAGGCGCACGTCCTGGCGGGCCATCACGGTGGGCTGGTTGTCGAGATCGGGGATGGTGCCGTTTATCGATTCGAGCCGCACGGAGTGGCTGGGGGTGCACAGGCGCATGGCGGGGTCGCCTATGAGCACATATCGCAACTTGTTGTCGTTGACCCATGTACCGGTGCCTGAGGAGCCGTTCTTGGTGCGGCGGAATATCTCGCCGATGGGGAGATTATGACCGCGATCGTCGACGGCGAACATGAATCGTCCCATGCGTTTCATGAGCTCGCCGTTGTCGCCTATATAGGCCGGGCGGGTGGCGCTGACGGCGCCAATGATTCCCGATGACTGGGTGCGGTACAGAATCTCGGCGGCCGAGATCGATGACGCATCCCAACGCACGAAGTCGCAGGTGGCTGCAAGCACAAAGGGGAAGTGCTTGAGATATAAGTTATTGATGTCGGCGTAGGTCATGAGGCCATCGCCTGTCCACGATGTGGGATTGGCGTGACCGGCAAAGTTCCACCACACAACGCCCTCGGTGAGAGCTCGGAACATGTCGTTGCGGGCTCCGGGGTACGTGCCGTTCTGCCTCAGATAGGCATCGATGTAGACTTTGTCCCAGATGACTCGCTCGCTGCCCGGTACCGACATGGCGCTCTCGATCATAATATCGCTGTGTTCCATGAAGTCGCCGCCGTTCTCGTCGTCGGCAACCATGAGCGCGCGGTTTTTCCAAGCGGTGTTGATGGGTTTGGTGACGTATGAATACAGCTTGTCGACAACATTGCGGGCATCGTTGCCGGAAACTACGGGCATACGGCCTACGGCGATGCAGTGGTAATCGGCACCCAAACGTTCGCCCGCGCCATCACGCAGCAGCGCGTAGATATCGTCGGTGGTATAGGATGTGTTGTCGTAATGTGACAGGTCGGTCTGCCAGCCGGGCAGTGTGGGATAGTTGAGCGAGGCTATTACGGGCGAGATGCGTCGGTTGTCGTAGGTGCTGCGGCCCATGATAAGGGCATACTGCAGGCGGCCGGAGCCGTCGGCCGACGAGCGGTCCCAGAACATCTTGAGCAGGCGGCGCAGGGCGTTGGCATCGGGCGAGCCCGACGAGAACTCGTTGTAAAGAGGCTGTGGCTCGACTACAAGCACAGAGAGCGGGTTGTCGGCGTCGTTGCGGTGGAGCTCGGCCACACGTTCGGCCTGCGATCGCCAGTCGGGGTGGGTGAAAATGACCATGTCGGGGACGGGCTCGGCATGAAGATTCTGGTTGGCGACGCGGCCCACCACGGCGGGCGACGGATAGAAGCCGTTCTCCTGCCATGCAGCGTAGTGGCGCATTCCGCGGGCAAGGGGTTGCCATGTATAGGTATCGGCCGAGAGGGAGCCGTTAACCTCCTTGATATCAAGCGGGTCGGTTACGTCCCATAGGCGTGTCGACGATGAGGCGCCAAACAGCGCGCCACCGGTCGAGACAAGACGGAAATCGGCGCTTCCGTTTACCATACTGAGGCTGCGCTCATAGTTGACCATGAGGTAATTGAGGCGTGCGAGAGTGGCATTGGCCGTGCGGCTATGGCTCACTGAGATGCGAGCACGCTCGCCGTCAAGATCGAATGTCTTGCGGGTGAGTCCGAGGCGTGCATGGTAGTAATGACTGTCGGTACCGAGGTTGGCCTCGATATTATCGGATGTGGTGTAACTCAGAGCGTTGTCGTTGACCGACAGGACTACTCTTGACGATGACTTGCTGTTGGCCCAGAACGAGCATTCGAGCCATACCTTAGAGTCGGGTACTCGGCCGGGGAGTGAGAATGTGAACGACTGGGTGGTCTGATTGAGGAAATCCTCGCCGAGGAGGATATGACCGGTCTCGCCGGCGCTGAAGATCTCGCGCTTGTGGTAGACGGGAGCCTGATAGCTTTTGGCAACGGGAAGCCCGTCAAGCGATTGCCCGGCAGGAATGTCGCGCAAGGGCACGTCACTGTCGGTGAGATAATAGTAACCGAGCGTGGTGAAGGGGTTGATGGCCAGTGTAAACTGGGTAGTGCTTACGGGTGTATAGTCGACCGGTCCGATGGCATAGAAGTAGATACCGCGGTCGGTATTAACCGTCTGTACAAGAGGCAAGTCGTCGACATAAGTGGACTGTTCGAGCTTATCGGGCAGACGCACGGCGCCATAGCCATAGACACGCACCCTCGCGGGGTCGTTGAAGCCCATGCGGCGCAGGTCGTTGGTTGAGATAAAGTGCATACCACTCTCCTTTACGCTGACTTTCATCCAGTTGCCCTCGGCGAGCACCGACGAGTCGGTGTAGCTGTCGAGCGCAAACGCCATGCCCGCCAGGGGCATCGACATGAAAGCTATGAAAAGAGTGAGGTAAGATATAATGGTCTTTGCAAAGGTCATAGTAACTTATTTACATACAAATAACGATGCACGTGCACAATTATTGTAATATTTTCTGTACTTTTGTCGGTAAAATAACACCATACCATGACCCATATAGTTGACCGATTTCTTAAGTATGTGTCGTTTGACACTCAGAGTGACGAACTCACCAATCTGACCCCATCGACCCCGGGACAGATGATTTTCGCACAATATCTCGAGAAGGAGCTTCACTCGCTCGGACTCGAAGAGATAACTCTCGACGACAACGGCTACCTGATGGCCACCCTGCCGTCGAATATCGACCGCGAGGTTCCCACCGTGGGATTCATCGCCCACCTGGACACGTCGCCCGACATGTCGGGCCGCAATGTCAAGCCCCGCATTGTGCGCGACTATGACGGCGGCGACATAACGCTCAACGCCGACAAGGGTATCATACTGTCGCCGAGCGAGTTCCCCGAACTGCTTCACTACAAAGGGCAGAACCTCATCGTTACCGACGGCAATACCCTGCTGGGAGCCGACGACAAAGCCGGCATCGCCGAGATCGTCTCGGCCGTCGAGTACCTCAAGGAGCACCCCGAGATCAAGCATGGCAAGATACGCATAGCGTTCAACCCCGACGAGGAGATAGGTCAGGGCGCGCACAAGTTTGATGTCGAGCTGTTTGGTGCCGACTGGGCCTACACGATGGATGGCGGCGAGATAGGCGAGCTCGAGTTCGAGAACTTCAACGCCGCCGTGGCCAAAGTCACATTCAAGGGCCGCAATGTACACCCGGGATATGCCAAGCACAAGATGATCAACTCGATACGCATTGCCAACCAGTTTGTGATCATGCTGCCCCGCTGGGAGACTCCCGAGCACACCGAGGGCTACGAGGGCTTCTACCACCTGGTATCGATAGAGGGATCGGTTGAGGAAACCGTGCTCACCTACATTATACGCGACCATGACCGCGACCGTTTCGAGCGCCGCAAGAAAGAGTTAGAGCACCTTACTCGCAAGATTAACAACGAGTTCCCCGACTGCGCCTCGATCGAAATCAAGGACCAGTACTACAACATGCGCGAGAAAATCGAGCCTGTGATGCACGTGATCGACATCGCCGAACAAGCGATGCGCAATGCCGATGTCACCCCCGTCGTCGTACCCATACGCGGCGGCACAGACGGCGCACAACTGTCGTTCAAGGGTCTTCCCTGCCCCAACATCTTTGCCGGCGGACTCAACTTCCACGGTCGTTACGAGTTCCTGCCTATCCCGTCGATGGAGAAGGCAATGCAGGTGGTTGTGGAGATCGCTCGCCTCGTTGCTCAGGGAAAGTAATCCTATGAGCGTTACCGGCAACACGCTGATTGTTGTCACCGGGCCCACCGGCTCGGGCAAAACCGACCTTGCCATACAGCTGGCACAGAAATTAGGTTGCGAAATTATCTCGGCCGACTCGCGCCAGATGTTTCGCGACCTCCCCATAGGCACGGCCGCACCGACTGCACAGCAGCTCGCGGCCGTGCCTCATCATCTTGTGGGAAATCTCTCACTTACCGACTATTATAGCGCCGCGTGCTTCGAACAGGATGTCCTGGATCTGCTGCCCCGGCTGTGGCAGCGTTCGCCCTACGCGATAATGTGCGGAGGGTCGATGATGTATATCGACGCAGTGTGTAACGGCATCGACCTGCTGCCCACCGTGAGCGACGAAAACCGCGCCGCCGCGCTCGAGGTGTACACCCGCGGGGGTATCGAGGCGCTCATCGAGGCGCTCAGAGTGCATGATCCCGACTATCTTGCCACCGCTCCCGACCTCAACAACCACAAGAGGCTCGTTCACGCGCTCGAAATCTCGATGGAGGCCGGCCGCCCCTACTCGTCGCTGCTCACAGGCCGTAAAACGGAGCGGCCGTTCCGCATAATAAAACTGGCCCTCAACCCGCCGCGTGAGGTGCTCTTTGACCGCATAAACCGCCGTGTCGACGCCATGATTGCCGCCGGCATGGAGGAGGAAGCCCGCCGCGTGTACCCGCTACGGCACCTCAACTCGCTCAACACGGTAGGTTACAAAGAATTATTTGCCATGTTCGACGGCACGATGGACCGCGAGACCGCCATAGCGCGCATAGGCAAGAACACGCGCGTCTACGCCAAGAAGCAACTCACCTGGCTCAAACGGGATCCATCGGTGTGCTACATCTCGTCACTCGACGAGGCCCTCGCCGCCATCGGCATGTAGCGGGGTCACCCCTATGCCGGGAAGGGGCGTTAGTGTCACACGCCCGTCGACGATAGTCATGCCCGAGAACAGATCATTGGATATCAGCAGATTCCCGTCGAGGTCGACCCAGTCGGCCAACGGTGCGAGCTGGGCGGCTGCCGACACTGCACAGGAAGTCTCGGTCATGCATCCGATCATCACTTTCATTCCGAGCGACCGTGCTATGACAGCCATCCTGTAGGCGTCGTGGATGCCGCCACATTTCATAAGCTTGATGTTGATGCCGTCGTATGAGCGTGCCAGCGAAGCGACGTCGGCCGATGTGTGCACGGCCTCGTCGGCAATGATAGGCAGAGGCGAGCGCTCCTTGAGCCAGGCGTGTCCCTCCATATCGGTTTTATCCATGGGCTGCTCGACGAATATCACGTTGCGCCCGGCAAGCCACAGGATGTTGTCGAGAGCCTCCTCGCGGGTTTTCCAACCCTGGTTGGCATCGACACAGAGGGGGCGGTCGGTGCGACTGCGTATCCACTCTATGAGCTCGCGGTCACCGGGCACGCCCATCTTCACTTTCAGTATCTTATAAGGCTCGGCCTCGGCAAGCTTGCGCTCGAGTTCGTCGGGCGTGTCGTTGGAAATCGTATAGGATGTGCAGGGTGCGAGCGACGGGTCGAGACCGTAAATGCGATACCACGGCTGACGCATCATTTTGCCCGTAAGGTCGTGCAGGGCTATGTCGACGGCCGCCTTGGCCGCATAGTTGCCGGGCGCGATGGAGTCCATATAGGCATGAATGGCTTCGAAAGCGAACGGGTCGGCCAAGCGATCGGGGTCGATGCGCGACAGGAAGTCGGTTACCGACTGCACCGACTCGCCCAGATAAGGCGGCATCGAAGCCTCGCCATAGCCGGTGATGGAATCGACCGTTATCTCGACCTGGACACCGGGGGTGACCGTTCGCGACATCGCAGCCAGATTGAACGAATGCCTCAATTTGAGTTCGTAGGGATAGAAACGGAAAGTCGCGGCACTACAGGCCCCGCCGGCACAGGCGAGCACACACAGAAATATCAATAATCTTTTCATCATGTTCTAATTTTTACGTCTGCGCAACCGCTTGCTGCGCTTGTTGCCCAGCGGGTCGAAGCCGTTACCATAGACGCTGCGAGCCTCCGACTGTATTATATATGCCCCCTCGTCTATTTCGCGCACTATTTCATAAATGCGGTCGGCATCGAACTGTCGGCACCACACGACGAGCAGTTTACGATCCTCGCCGGTCCAAAATCCGTGACCGTCAAAGGTCGTCACACCTCGCCCCGAGCGGTGGGTTATGTTATCGGCAATCTCATACCACTTGGGCGAGAGAATGAGGAACTGGATCGTCTGTTTGTCGGCGTTGACGATATAGTTGGCAAGACACGAATAAATCACGATGGATGTCCAGCCATAGATAATCGTCTCGACACGACTCTGGATGCGAGCGTCGAGATCACCGTCAAACGGCAGGAAGAACGAGCAGGTCACTATGGCCACATCAATTGCCATCATGGTGCGCCCTATGCTCACATGATATTTCTTATCGAAAATTGCAGCCACGATATCGGTGCCACCTGCCGACCCCTTGTGGACATAATACATGCCTATGCCACAACCGCAAAACACCGAGCCCATAAGCACACTCATAGTACGGTCGGTAACGATGGGAGGATGGGACGTGAAGTAACCCTCTATCAGACCGATCATAAGCGACAACAGTGTCGCGCCAAACACCGTTCCGAGCACAAATTTGCGCCCCAACACTCTATGCCAGCACACGAGCATGAAGATATTGACGGCATACATGGTCACGGCGACCGGAATGTGCTGGCCGCTCGCAAAGTACACGAGAGTACTGAATCCCGCCATACCGCCCACCACGATATCATGAGGAAGAATAAACACAGTAAACCCAATGGCATAGATGGCCATACCGACAACAATCATCAGATAGTCGCGTAGATCATTATTGTCAAAACTGAATATCGCAGGACGAAGCATATAATTCTTGAACGCTTGCGCTTTTATGAGCATTCGGCGCAAAGGTAATGACAAAACGCGAAAAATCCAATCACTGACCCGCCATAGAATTTTAACTAATGTTATTCAATAGATTTTAACAACAATCTATGTATAAACGCAGTATCTTTGCAAACACAACAAGCAACTTTGTTAGACAATAATATACTTGAATTTTGGTTATGAGGAAGGTGTGCTCCTGAGAAGAAGCGCACCTTCAATTTATTCTGTTGTCACCCAATGGTGGTGAGGAAGTGGAGGAAGGCGGGTTTCCAGGTGGCGGCCGTGGGGGTGGTGAGGGCGTCGTTGGCGCCGAAGCCGTGGCCGCCGGTGGGGTAGCGATGGTAGTCGCAGTGTGCGCCGGCCCGGGTCATGGCTTCGCTGAGCAGGTGGGAGTTGCGGGGGTCGACCACGCGGTCGTCGTCGCAACTGACAAGGAATACGGGCGGCATGTCGGGACGTACGTTGAGCTCGGCCGAGAGGCTGCGACGCAGGGCATCGTGATGGCCGTTGAAGTCGCCGATGAGTCCGCGGCGCGACCGCTCGTGAGTACACTGATCGACAAACGAGACTACGGGATATATCGCTCCGGCAAAGGCGGGGGTGAGGTCTACCTCTACATCGACGCCGACGTCGGAGAGAACTTCGCGACCATCCTTTTCGGCAGCCATGAGGGCCATGTGGCCGCCGGCCGAGAAGCCGAGGACTCCCACGCGCGAGGAGTCGACGTGCCAGCGCGAGGCGTTGGTCTTGACGTAGTTGAGTGCCATGAAAACATCCTGCATAGAGCGCCGGGCACGGGATATGTGGCCTCCGAGGCGGAATCGGGTCATGAATGCGGGCACTCCGGCCGTGCGGTATTCGAGCAGGAAGGCCGTGACGCCGTTCTGCTGCAGCCACTCGGCCACCTTGCGTCCCTCGTTAACGCGATCGAGCCAGAAATAGCTGCCGCCGGGACATACGATACATGACTGCCCGGTGCCATGGGGCGCGACAAAAGGTGTGAGCAGTGCGTGTCCGCTCACACGGGTATTTTCCCAGAGGTCAATCGTTATGTCGTGTAGGTTACTTTTCATGGAATTTGAGCGCAAATATAGTAATTTTTCGATACCTTTGCAGCGGTATATGAGCTATAAACTTTAAGAACCCATAAAAAATAATGCTGGACTTCATTACATGGCAGGCCGACCCGCGCCTGTTGGATTCGTTTGTAACCGTGCGCTGGTACGGACTGATGTTTGCAATAGGCTTCCTCGTCGGCTACAAGATAGTAGAACGCATTTTCAAGCACGAGGGAGCACCCGAAAGCTGGCTCGGCACGCTGTTGCTGTGGGTGATCGCAGGCACGGTGATCGGTGCACGCCTCGGGCACGTATTCTTCTATGAATGGGATGTTTATAGCCAGAATCCGATACGCATCCTCTACATCTGGGAAGGGGGCCTCGCGAGCCATGGCGGCACTATAGGCGTGATTCTCGGCGTGCTCTGCTTCTCCTGGATAACTGCCAAGCGCTCACCGCTATGGACATTCGACCGTCTTGTCATACCCATCGCGATGGTGGGAGCACTCATAAGATTGGGCAACCTGATGAATCACGAGATCTACGGCCACGCCACCGACGTGCCCTGGGCATTCCGCTTCATTGACAACATAAACGCCTGGATGGCAGGTGCCGAGCCGATATTCACACAACCATCACACCCCACGCAGCTTTACGAGGCAGCATGGTACCTCGGACTGTTCGCACTGTTGATGTGGATGTACTGGCGCCGCAACGCCGAGGCACGCCCCGGACTGATATTCGGCACATTCCTCACCCTGTTGTTCACAGGCCGCTTCTTCATCGAATACCTCAAGAACGTACAGGTAGGATTCGAAGAAGACATGATAGCCCGCTGGGGCATGAACATGGGCCAGGCACTGAGCCTACCCTTCATCCTGATAGGAATCTTCTTCATAATCCGCGCCCTGAAGCGCCCGAAAGTCCACCTCGACTTCCCCAACAAATTCCCCGACGAAAAAAAGTAACCGCGAGGCGAGGTGCGAGGTGCGAGGTACGAGGTTCAAGGTGCGAGGTTCAAGGTGCGAGGTTCAAGGTGCGAGGTTCAAGGTTCGAGGTACGAGGTTCAAGGTGCGAGGTTCAAGGTGCGAGGTTCGAGGTGCGGGGTTCGAGGTGCTCTGATTGTAGGGACGCGGCGCGCCGCGTTAACCCCGCCATGACACGCAACACACTGTGCACAAGACAGTAGAAGCACAATAAACCGCATCCGCCAGTAACAAAAGTATTATCATACGATTCAGCCACCGGAGCACACAATGTGAGCCCCGGTTATAGTCTCATGCCCTAATCACATGTATCTGCTTACGCCTGTTAGCTTGCAATAAAATCACTCCTATTTAATATTTTTCGTATAAATATGATAGCATTAACAGGTTTTTTATGATAAATTATTACCTTTGCAGGCGAATTAAAAGCAGGGCATACGGTTCCCCCTGTATCGAGCAATAGACCTGTGAGCCGCGCAATCATTATCTAACCTTGTATATGGGTATAATTTCTACCAAACTTGCCGGTGCCGGCTTGGCTATGCTGTTCATGACGGCAGCTACAACGACCTCGGCCGAAATCAAATTCAATGCGGTAGCCTCTTATCCAACAGTCAATGCAGGTGTGTACTCCTTCACTACGAGTAAGTATGACCCTCAATTGATCAAGCGCAACGTATTCGCGAGTGGTGGAGGCATAGCTTACGATGACGGTTACTTCTACGGAGTTCGCGTCGAAACTGTAATGGGCATAACTGCCATACAGAAGAATTCTTATGACATGTCAACGTGGGATAACGAGGACTCCTACACCGGAAATGCCGAATCGGTTGCTACTGCCAATACTTTTGATTCGGACCTCGGTCTGGCATACGGTTGCTATTTTAACGAAGATGGAGAGTCTTACCGTTTTGCCCTTGCCAAGCCTAACTATTTCAGCGCTACGACTATCGCTCCTCTTGCCAAACCATGGGGTGCATGTGGATTCAATAAGGATGGCGTGCTTTATGCTATCGAAGATGACGGAACGTTAGTAACCGTCAATACCGACAATGGTGCACTAACAATAGTGGGCAATACCGGCCTTGTGAACGAGAATATTACCGGTGGCATGGTTGATAAAGAGTCAAACACAATGCTCTACGCTATCAAAACCGAAGCCGAGACAGCTCTCTACAGCATTGATCTTGTTACGGCCAAGGCAACCAAATTATATGACCTGGCCAATGAAGAGCAACTCGGAGGCTTTTTTACCCCCGCTAAAGAGTATGCAGCCAACGTTCCCGGTAAGAGCACATCGTCGGTAAGCCTCAGTGTCAACAGTACCGACCCGTATAAAGCCAATCTGGCTTTTTATCCTCCAAACCTTACTTATGGGAAGGAAACCGGAAACGGTGAACTTACTTACCATATTTACCGTAACGGCACTGAAATTGCGACAGGAACCACCGCCTACAAAGGATCACGCATGAGTGTACCTGTAGAAGTAGACAAGAGCGGCTACTACTGCTATGCCGTGAGCTTCTCCGACGCTAACGGCGAAGGCCCTCGCAAGCGCAGCGATGCGACCTATATGGGTTGGGATACCCCCAAAGCTCCCGCAAGCTTCTCATTATCTTATACCGATGGCAAACTCAACCTTAGATGGGGCGGAGTCTCGTCGGGCGAGCACAGCGGTAAAATAGACCGTAACAATCTTATTTACCGCGTCACCCGCTATCCCGACAACAAGGTAGTATCGGCAGCAGACCTCAAGACAACGTCTATGACCGACGAAATCACAACTCCTGAGATACGTACACGTTACCACTACACCGTCGAGGCGCTTATCGGTGACAAGGTATCAAAAGCGACATCGTCACCCGAATTTGAACTCGGTCTTATCACACCTCCCTATGAGACAGCGTTCAATTCATCAAGCGATTTCTTTGAATACTCCACTCTCAATCCCGGTGCCGACACAAAGACATGGTCCTATAACAGCAGTAAATACATACAGGTATCAACGACCGGCAAACCTGCCGACAACTGGCTCATTCTTCCGGCCCTGAAACTCAAGGCAGGCGAAAGCTATGAATTTACACTCGAGGCCCGCTCATACAGCAACAGTTATACTGAGGAGTTTGAGGTAATGGCCGGCACAGCTCCCACCGTAGAAGGACTCTCACAACAGGTAATTGCCAAGACCACTGTTAAAAGCGGTAGCTTCGTACCTTTCAGCGGCACGATCGTAGCCGAAACCGACGGAACATATTACGTTGGTGTACACGCAACTACTGCAACCGGAGGTGGTTATCTATATGTTAACTCCATAAAGATAGGTAAAGGCGTCTCTGACAAAGCTCCCGCTGCTGTCACACAGCTCGTTGCGACAGCCGATGAAACCGGTGCACACAGCGCTACCATCAAGTTTGTGGCACCATCTACCACAATCGGAGGAAAGGCACTTGATGCTATTAGCAAGGCTGAACTCCTACGCGACGGAGAGGTTATAAAAACCGTTACCGATGGCGTTACACCGGGCCGGGAATGCACAATAGTCGATGATACCAATCCCACTGCCGGTAAACACTTATACTCTGTTATATGCCATAACAGCTACGGTGCAGGTGTGGAGACCAAGGCTGATGCATTCATCGGATTCGCAGCACCTTCCAACCCTGCTACAGTCAACATGACCGAGCCATCTAACGGCCATGTAAAAGCCACATGGACACCTGTCACTACCGACGTGGAAGGACGTACACTCACCGCCGCCGATGTAAAGTATAATGTTTACAAATATCTCGCAGGCGAACTCTATCCAGTTGTCGAGGGATTGACCGAGACCTCTGTAGAGTTTGATGCGTTTGACGGCTTTGAGGATTTTGACGGACAGAGATTTATGCAAACTATTATAGAAGCTGTAACCGAGGGTGGCAGCTCTAAAAAGGTGCCTTCGGCACAGATTGCTGTAGGTAATCCATATAAGGCACCCTGGAGCGAATCGTTTGCCGACTGCAAAGTTTCATCAATCTTCGCCAACCAAAAAATCAAAGGCGATGACGTGTGGTCAATGGTAACAAGCGATGATTTCGGTACAACACCGGCCGACGGTGACGGAGGCATGATGATGCTCGAAGCCTACGGTCGTGGCGCTTGCTCGCTGCTCACCGGCAAGATTGACCTTGGTGATATCGTATCTCCTGCCTTTATATTCCAAGTTTACAACTATGTAAGCTCAAGCGTAAATGAAAATGTCATAGAAGTTGAAGTTCGTTCTGATGGTGACTATGTAAGTGTCTACCGAACCGAACTTAATCAGCTGGGTCCGGACCCCGCATGGTGCAAAGTGGTTGTACCTCTCGACGACTATGCCGGACAGACGATTCAGCTCCGTATCTCGGCCTACAACAATACTCTGGCTATGACCCACATCGATGACCTCAAGATAACATCGGTTGCGCCATACAACCTGTCATTGAGATCAGTCAGTGCACCGGCATCGGTTGAGCCCAATACAGAGTTCTCCGTAAGCGCCGAAATTGAAAACCTCGGTACTGAACGCGCTCAAGGTTTCAAAGTCAACTTCCTGTGCAACGACGAGATTATAGAAACCCGTTCGGGCCTTTCACTCGAGAGCGAAGCCAAAACCACAGTCGACTTTACCTATACACCCGGCATTATGGAAGTGGGCGACATGAACCTCGCCGTTGAGATTGACTATGGACTGGATATGTTCGATGGTGACAACACTAAAGAGTTTATCGTAGCCGTTCGTGCCAACAGCCTGCCCACAGTCGACGACCTCACTGCTTCAAATGCCAGCGACAATGTTGTTCTAAACTGGAGCGCACCCAAATCCAACGAAATCCCCGTTGCCAATACCGAGGACTTTGACTCACCTGCAATATCGTGGGCAACCCAGATAGAAGGCTGGACATTCATAGACAACGACGGTGGTACGTTGGGAGGCATCGGCAACAAGCAATTGCCCGTATCAGGTCGACAGTCATTCTTTGTGTTCAACAACACTCTCCCGGCACTGCAAAACGGCAACGTTGCCGCGTTCAACGCACACTCCGGCAACCAGTATCTGTGTGCAATGTACGTGCAGATCGGCGACCGTCCTGTAGCCAACGACGACTGGGCCATCTCGCCCGAGCTGCCCGGCGTGCCCCAGACCATCTCATTGTGGGCAAGCAGCTTCCCGTCAGACCCGGGCGACCCGCAGTATTACGAGACATTCCAGATACTGTACTCGACTACCGGAACGGATATGGCCGACTTCAAGCTGATAGCTGAATACACCAACATCCCTGCTGCGTGGAAACAGTACTCGGCCTACCTCCCCGAAGGCGCCAAATACTTCGCAATACGCTGTGTGAGCGACTTCCAGTACATGCTTTTTGTTGATGACGTAACTTTCATAGCCAAGAACGGAGCTACGGAAACTGTAGAGCCAACCGGCTATAACATCTATCGCGACGGTGCAAAACTCAATGCCGAGCCCATAGTATCTACCCAGTACACCGACAATGATGTTGACAACAAGTCAACCTTCAACTACGTCGTTACTGCAGTATATAAAGACGGCGAGTCGATGAAGTCTAACGAAGTGACTGTAGATCGCAGTCAGAGTGGTATCGACAGCATCGTGAGCGGAGATATAGTCATAACGGCAGGTAGCGGTTGCGTGACAATAACCGGAGCCGAAAACGCCGATATCGAGATTTACACAGTCGACGGCAAGACAGTAGCCGGCACAGTGGGCCAGCACATAACGACCATAAATCTGGCCAACGGATTCTACATCGTAAAAGCAGGCAACAAGACCGCAAAAGTTTCGATCAAATAATCCCTCTCGTTTACGAGGATAAAGAGCCGGTTCAGCAGATAATTGCTGGACCGGCTCTAATTCTTTAAAATGCTTTTAGTTTTGGGAGGGGTGGTCGGCGAGAGCGCGTTTGATGGAGGGCCAGAGGTTGTGTTTGTGGATCTGGGAGATGTCGAATACGCGCAGGTTGCCGGTCTTGGCGAGGGCCATCGATGCGGCGTGGTACATGTTGTTGGGGTTGTCGGGGTCGGTGTCGTGGTTGATGGCATAGAGCGAGCCTACCAGGCGGCAGTCGCCGTGGAGCAGGGTGTCGGCTCGGTTGTAGGCGTATTCAATCGACTCGTTGTCGTCGGCGCCATGCACGCGCTCAAGATATGCTCCGGCTGCAAAAACGTCGAGATAGGGGGCAAAGCCGGTGGCCTGATACTCGGGTGAGCCGAAGGCGTAGGCCATTGGCCATGAGGAGCGGGGCGAGGCCCAGTTCTGTCCGCTCATGTGCAGGGCGTGGATCCATGTTGCGGCCCAGTATTCGACGTCGACATGTGGCTTGGCGGCGTGGATTGCTTCTGATGCTTCACGCACGAAGTCCGACACCACTTTGGCGCGCCATGCCCACCAGCGGTTGATATGCTTGCCGTCGATGCGATTGCCGTCGGCGTCATAGCTGAAGATGTCGGCCGGCCAGTTCTCGACGGTCTCGCCAAGATATTTCTCAAACTCGCAGCGTGAGTAGTCGGAGAAATCGCTCTCGGCGTCGGGATAACGGCAGTAGTCGAGCGAGAAACCGTCAATATCATATTTGTTGACAAGTTCCATTATGAGTTCCATCTCATATTCTTTCACGTCGGCCCGGGCGGGATTTAGGAAAGCTGCTGCCTTACGGGTGGTGCGCATATCGCCGAAAGTTCCGTCGGGGCGGTACTCGACACACAGCTGACGGTCATAAATGGTATCCCGATAACACATCCCACGCTGCCAATAGGGTGAGCCACAAGGAAGTATAGAGAATGAGGCCGAGAGCTTCATGCCCAGGCGGTGACACTCGTCGATGAAATACTGCAGATAGTCCCAGTCGCGGTTAAGCGGCTCGGGGGTGACTCCCTCGATATAATCCAGATAGGGCAGATACTCGCTGCGATACAACACTTTACCATAGTTGGGTTTAACATCGAGTACGACGTGATTAAACCCGGTTTCGTGACATTTCTCGAGATACCAGGTGATGCTGTCGCGATCGCTGAAACGCATAAAATTGGCATCGGCGGCAATCGTCACGTACACTTCGGGTCCGCTCGTGCTGTCCGCTTTCTTTGATCCGGCGCAGGATGCTGCTATCGCTACCGCACACACTGCGGGCAATAACCGTTTGATATAAGCTCTAACTTGCATAGGTAACTCTTAATAATTTGTATATATTATTGATTGGCATCGCAAATATAAGCCAAAATTGTTTACACTGCAAACGTGTGAGGCACAACAGCCAACTCGTCTCATGCCTTTTACCGATTCAATAATTAAAACTTTCACTAAACTTTATTAACAATCCATTTTACAGCGTGCTTGTTTTATTATAAAATGTAGTCTTAATACCCTATATTATGAAAACTGACAACGACTATCAGAACAGGCTTCCCGAACACCAGGAACCGCTGAGAATTACCGAACACGACTCGGCGTATGTTGCGCCCGTCGCTACAAATCTTGCCGCAGGCCGTCACGGCCGTCATCGCGGTGCATGGCTGCTGTGGGGCGCACTCGCCCTTCTCGCAGTGGCAGTATTAATAGGATCGGTCTACTGGTTCTCTGACCAGACTCGCGACCTGCGCCGTAACACCTACGCCCAGGCCAAGTACCAAGGAGCCTCGCCTATAGCCTATTACACCCAGGGCTTTATTGCCGAGGCCGACGTTGAAGGCACTGATGATGCCGGCACGCAAGGCACCGATGCAGCCAATGCTTCGGCCACAAACGCCAACGCCAACGCATCGGCCGCAGTATCAGCCGCAAATAATGCCGCAACATCGACTGCCGACGATGCCACCGCCGAGGTTATCGAGGACGTTGTATATCTGTTCCCGCTCAACGGCTCGGAAATTGCCAATAACGCCGACCTCAACGAACTTGCCGAGCAGGTAGCTGAAAACGGCGACTACGTGACCGTCACCGCCTATACGGACGAGAGCGGACGAGCCGCTTACAATCAGCAGCTTAGCGAACGACGTGCTGCCAAAGTAGGCGCATACCTCGTAGCCCACGGCGTACCGGCCGACCATATCAAGACCGTAGGCAAGGGGCAGACACACGCCTACCCCACCCCGGCTCAGGATCGCCGCGCCGAGGTCCACGTAATCCACAGCTAATCAAACGAGTTTAATCTTATAGCTGCAGGCTCGGGAATAGGTTTTCCGGGCCTGCTGTTTGTGTCTACGTTGGCAGTAGAATCGGTTCGATATTATGGGGGCAAAATACAATAATTGGGGTGTGGGGGCGTTATTATGTTGATGAAACGCGTTAAATTCATATTACTCACTCTCTTATCACTATCGGCCCTCGTGGCGCGCGCCGACCGCCTGAACGACAAGATTCAGAACCGGCCGTATGCCGACCTGCGTCCGTGGCATCTGGGTTTCTCGGTGGGTCTTCACACTCAAGACCTTACATTTGCCCACAACGGGTTCGTCACCGAGGCCGGCGAGACGTGGTTTATGGAGCAACCGTCGTTCTCTCCCGGCTTCTGCGTCAACGGCCTTATCGACCTGCGCCTCAACAGCTACTTTTCGCTGCGTTTCACACCGGGCATGTATTTCGGTAACCGCGAGGTCACGATGGTCAACACTTCGAGTTCTGAAAAAGAGCAGCTTAAGCAGAATATCAAATCGACGTTCATCGTACTGCCCATCGACATCAAGTTTGCAGCCCAGCGCTACCGCAACTGCCGCCCCTATCTTGTAGGCGGCGTGATGCCGGCCATCGACGTGGCGAAGAAACGGTCGGACTATCTGAAACTTAAATCGAGCGATGTCTATCTCGAAGTGGGATTCGGCTGCGATTTCTACCTGCCTTATTTCAAGTTCAATCCCGAGATAAAATTCTGCTTCGGTCTGGGCAATGTGCTCCAAAAAGACCGCCCCGACCTCGTCGACGACCCATCGATGTTGAAAATAACACAATCGCTCAAGCGGGCCACAAGCCAAATGGTAGTACTGACATTCTACTTCGAATAACCCCACTCGCACGTTGAAGATAATAAGACACATAACACGCCAAATCATTATCCTGACGGCTATCGTTGCCGGCACCACCGCCGTGCGCGCCCAGAGCGACGGACAATTCACCCAATACTACGAAATCCCGGCCTACTACAACGCCGGAGCGATAGGCACCACCGACCTGCTGCGCATACGCGGCGGCATGCGCATGCAATGGGTGGGCATCGACAACGCCCCGCGCACGTTCGTGGCCACGGCCGATATGCCCCTGCGCCTGCTCGGCAAGCGCTTCGCCGTAGGCCTGGTGATGAACCAGGGCAGCATGGGCCTTTATCGCTCGATGAACCTCGGAGCACGCCTTGCCTACCACCAGCCACTGTTCAAAGGTCGCCTGAGCATAGGCCTCGGAGCCGGCTTCATCGACCAGAGCTTCAAGGGCTCGGAAGTGTTTCTCCCCGACGAGGATGACTTCCACCAGGGGAGCGACGACGCCATCCCCACCAACGACATCCGCGGCAACGCGCTCGACCTGAGCCTGGGCGCCTTCTACTCCCACAAATGGTTCTGGGCGGGCATCTCGGTCAACCACCTCAACAATCCCACTATCACATTCAACTCCGAGAGCGGCGAGGGGGGCAGCGAAAACAACTACGAATTTAACGTAGGCCGCACGGCTTATTTCATGGCCGGCAGCAATATTCCGGTAAAAAACACGTTAATAGAAGTGATGCCATCGGTGTTGGTCAAGAGTGATTTCAACTTCACGACAGCCGAGATTACCGCACGCGTGCGGTACAACCGCTTCCTCACAGCCGGCCTGGGCTATCGCTACAAGGACGCCTTGTCGCTGATACTCGCCGCCGAGCTCAAGGGGTTCTACATAGGCTACAGCTACGACTACCCCACGTCGGCCATAGCCAAGGCATCGAGCGGAAGCCACGAGATAGTGGCCGGATACAGCCTGAAGCTCGACTTCAGCGAGAAAAACAAGAATAAACACAAGAGTATACGCATAATGTAACGCACACCTCTATGAGAAAAAGTTTCATATACATAGCCTTAGGCGCGGTGGCACTGACAGTGGCATCGTGTGCCGTAGGTTCACACAGCCAGGCCGGCGGTGAGGTAACAGGCGTGAGCGCCACAGTATGGAGCGAGCCCACCCCCTACGGCATGGTGCTGGTGTCGCGCGGCTCCATGCAGATGGGTCCGCAGCACGACGACTCGCTGTGGCACATCAAGGCATCGCCCAAGGGCATGTCGGTCGACGCCTTCTGGATGGACGAGACCGAGATTACCAACTCGAAATACAAGCAGTTTGTCTTCTGGGTGCGCGACTCCATCATCCGCGAGCGTCTTGCCGACCCCGCGTATGGCGGCAACGAGGAATACAAAATCGAAGAGGACCGCGACGGCAATCCCGTGAAGCCCCACCTCAACTGGTCGAAAGCCATACCCTGGCGCAACGCCAACGAGGACGAGCAGCGTGCCATCGAGAGCCTCTACCGCACCAACCCCATCACCGGGCAACGCGAGCTTGACCCCGAGCAGCTCAACTACCGCTACGAGACCTACAACCACACCGAGGCAGCCAAGCGTCGCAACCGTCTCGACCCGCGCCGCCGCGAGTATAACACCGACCGCCCCGTGCCCACCGACGTTCCCGTCATCTCCAAGGACACAGCCTATATCAACGACGAGGGCGAGATAATTCGCGAGACCGTAACCCGCGGCCTCACAGGCGACTTCGACTTCGTAAACACCTATATCGTGAACGTTTATCCCGACACTACAGCGTGGATCAACGACTTCGACAACGCCTATAACGAGCCTTACGTAAGACTGTATTTCTCCAACGGCGGTTACAACGAGTATCCCGTAGTGGGTGTGAGCTGGGAGCAAGCCAACGCCTTCTGTAACTGGCGCACCGACTTCCTCAAGCGCTCGCTCGGACGCGAAGGTGTCTACATCGAGCCCTACCGCCTCCCCACCGAGGCCGAGTGGGAGTTTGCAGCCCGCGCCGGTATCGACGAGAACAAGTTCCCGTGGGACGGCGACCTCCCCATGAGCGAGGACAAAGGCTGTTTCTATGCCAACTTCAAGCCCAACGACGGCAACTACGTCAAGGACGGCCATCTGATAACATCGCGCGTGGGAACTTACGCGCCCAACGACTTCGGACTCTACGACATGGCCGGTAACGTGAGCGAGTGGACCTCGACGGCATTCACCGAGAGTGTGAGCCGCCTTACGTCCGACCTCAACCCCGAGTACCGCTACGACGCCGCAGTAGAGGATCCCTACAAGATGAAGCGCAAGATCGTGCGCGGCGGCTCGTGGAAAGATGTAGCCCAGAACATACGCAGCGACATGCGCATGTGGGAGTACCAGAACGAGCAGCGCTCATACATCGGTTTCCGCTGCGTGCGCTCACAGATAGGCTTTGCCCGCGGACAAAAAATCAACACCAAGAACAAGTAATTCACACCGGCAATGGGAAAAATCAAACAATACCGCAACGTGATAAGCCGTTTCATCTCAAGCGAGGGTGGACAGCGATTCTTTAACTTTGCCTACAGTATAGGCGCCGCCATCGTGATATGGGGCGCACTGTTCAAGATACTTCACCTGCCCGGCGGCAACACCCTGCTGTCGATAGGCATGGGCACCGAGGTACTCATGTTCATCCTCACGGCCTTCGACCGCCCGCCCAAGGAGTATAAATGGGAAAAAGTGTACCCGGTGCTTGACGCTGAGGAAGAAGAGGAAGCAGCCGAGGCTGTAGCCAAGCGCGTTGCCGGCGGTAACGGAGCCACGGTAGTGATAAGCGGCGGCACACCCGTGAGCGGTGGCACTATAATCGCCGGACAGGGAGCCGCATCGACCGTAAAAGCGTCAGGACACCCCGCCGACATGAGCGACCCATCGACACAGCTGGCCGACCAGATGCAGTCGATAAGCGCCGAGATGCAGCAGTTGCGCGACATCACCCACCGCCTCAACGAGGTATCGTCGACCCTGCTCGAATCATACCGCGCCATCACCGAGAACTCCGAGAACATCACGGCCAACTCGACCGGCTATGTGGAACAGATGCAGGCCCTCAACCGCAACATTCAGGGACTCAACACCATCTACGAGATACAGCTCAAGAGCGTGTCGAGCCAGCTCGACGCCATCGACCGTGTGAACCGCGGCATCAAGGAGATCAGCGACATGTACATCAACACCTCCAACAACAGCTCGCGCTACTGTGAGGAGACCGAGAAGATGGCCCTCAACATGCAGCGCCTGAACAGCGTCTACGAGAAGATGCTCACGGCGATGACCATCAACATGTACCCCGGCATGGCCGCCGCACAGGCTGCCACCCCCGCTGCTCCAGCCGCCGAAAACACCAAACCCTCACAATCTTAAGAACTGAATAATGGCCGCTAACAACAACAGGCTGTCACCAAGGCAGAAGATGATAAACCTCATGTATATCGTCCTCACCGCCATGCTTGCACTCAACGTTTCGAGCGACGTGCTCAACGGCTTCACCCAGGTCGAGGCCGGACTCACGCGCACCAACGACAACGTGGAGCAACGCAACGCCGCCATACTGGCATCGCTTAAATCGTTCAGCGAGCAGAACCCCGACAAGGGACAGCGCTGGTATGACAAAGCCACCGAGGTGCGTCACTTCACCGACCTGCTTTACCGCACCGTCGACTCGCTCAAGCTCATGATTGTGACCAAAGCCGACGGTGACGATGCCGACATACACAACATTGTAAACCGCGACGACCTCGAGGCCGCAGCCGTCATAATGCTCAATCCGGCCAACCGACGTGGCGAGGCACTGCGCCGCGACATCGACTCTTACCGGGAATATATCTCGTCGCTTATCACCGACCCCGTAAGGCGCGTCAACGTCGAGGCAGCCCTATCGACCGACCCCGTGCTCGCTCCCGGCGAGCTGTCACAATCGACATGGGAGGAACTCAAGTTTGACAACCAGCCTGTCGTAGCCGCCGTCACCCTGCTCACGAAGCTCCAGAACGACATCAAGTATGCCGAGGGCGAGACTCTCGCCACCCTGCTTGCCAATGTCGACGCCGGCGATGTACGCGTCAACGAGCTCAATGCTTTTGTTATTCCACAGTCGCGCTTCGTGATGCGCGGCGGCAAGTATCAGGCCAACATCGTCCTGGCTGCCGTCGACACCACCCAGCGCCCGGTAATATTCATCAACGGCCGACAGCTCGACGACGATCACGGCATCTACGAGACCGTAGCCGGAGCGTCGGGCAACTATGACTACAACGGTTACCTCGAAGTACCCCACGGCGACGGCACTGTAACGCGCCACGACTTCTCGTCGAGCTACACTGTCATAGAACCCACGGCCACAGTATCGGCCACAATGATGAACGTGCTCTATGCCGGCATCGACAACCCCATAAGCATTTCGGTGCCAGGCGTTGCCAACGGCAGCGTATCGGCCTCGATGACCAATGGCACACTCACCCGTCAGGGCGACCACTGGGTGGCACGCCCGGCCAACGTGGGACAGGAAGCCGTCATCACCGTCAACGCCGAGATGGACGGCCGCCGCATGGACATGGCACAGACCCGTTTCCGCGTGCGCAAACTGCCCGACCCGACACCGTTCATCATCTACACCGACGCCCAGGGCAACCGCGACCGCTATCGCAGCGGCTCGGGAGGCATAGCCAAGGGCACCCTGCGCCAGTCGCCCGGCATCGAAGCCGCCATCGACGACGAGCTGCTCAACATTGCCTTCAACGTGCAGTCGTTCGAGACCGTCTTCTTCGACTCGATGGGCAACGCCTCGATCGAGCGCAGCAACGGAGCCGCGTTCTCTCAACGACAGCTCGACCGCTTCGCCAAGATGCGCCCCGGCCAGCGATTCTACATCTCGGCCGTGAAAGCATCCGGCCCCGACGGACTGACGCGCACACTCGCACCAATCGAAGTAATTGTAAAATAATACCGTCACAAACAACTTCAATAATATAATGAAAGTTTCCAACATATTACGCTCGCTCACACTGCTTGCCGTCATGACGGCCGGAACAGTGACAGCCATAGCACAGTCATCGCAGTCGCAAAGCACCGGAATACGCCGTGGCTCACGCGAGAAAGCCGCCGAGACACAGGCCGGCCCGGGTGTGACACAGCGCATGCAGTCGTTCTACGAGGAATCGGAAGGCTCCGACGCCGACCTGCAGTGGATGCGCGTGATCTACCGCTCGCTCGACCTCGAGAACCCGTCGAACGCCGCCCTCTACTTCCCCGAGGAGCCTGCCGACGGCGAGGAGAGCCTCATACGCATCATCATGCGCCTGGTGGCCGACGGACGCGTACCCGCCTACGAATACCTGGACGGACGCGAGGATTTCACCGACAAGTCACGCCTCAACGTGGCCGAGATGCTCGACCGCTTCCACATCCCCTACACCCAGGCCAAAGGCTCGACCGAGAAGAATCCGCGCTACACGATAGCCCCCGACGACCTGCCCGCCTATGAGGTACTTTCATATTACATCATCGAGCGCTGGGAGTTTGACACCCGCTCCAACAAGATGGATGTCAAGGTCGAGGCACTCTGCCCCGTGGTTCACCGCTCGGGCGACTTCGGCCTCGAAAGCGTCAAGTATCCCATGTTCTGGATCAAGCTCGAGCCCCTGCGCCCGTGGCTGGCCCAGCAGGATATCTTTGTCGACGATGACAATAACCTCACACGCTTCACCTACGACGACTTCTTCGCCATGAACATGTATGACGGCGAGATATACAAGACCCGCAATCTGGCCAACAAGTCGATGATGCAGCTATATCCCGACCCCGACGACCGCAAGCGCGCCCAGGACAGCATACAGGCACGCCTTGACTCATACGACAAACACCTGTGGGTACCAACCCGCGAGGAACTACAGGCTGCCAACGAGGCCAAGGGCGACTCGGTCGACGCCGACAAGAAGCCCGAGAAAGTGAAACGTGAGGTGCCCCGACGCTCTTCGCGCGGCCGCAAAGCTCCTAAAGTAAAGGAAAACGACGGGCCCAAGCAGCAGAAATCAAGCGGCTCGGCAACACGCTCTGTTCGTCGCAGAAAATGACTTTTAGACAAATCACATTGACAATCATAGCGCTGCTCGCAGGCCTGCAGGCCTACGGGCAGTTGCCGTTACCGGCCATTCCCACCGAGCTCACCAAGCCGGCCGACCGAGCCGACTATCTCGCAGCCCACTTCTACGACAACATGAATTGGGAGGACCCGTCAATGACCGCCGACGAGAATCTCATGCAGGACTGGGCCAACTTCCTCAGCGTCCTGCCCCATTGCTCTACCGCCGCGCGCGACTCTATCATCACGGCTACCATTCATTCCATCCCCGCCGGGCTTGTGCCGACGTATGCCGACCTTGCCGACGGCTACCTGTTCGCCACAGACTCAGAACTATGCGATGAGACAACCTATCTCAAAGTCCTCGCAGCTCTGTCATCACACCCGTCGATCGACCCGGCCTACAGATCGGCTCTCGAATCGCGCTACAATTATCTCGCCAAGTGCGCACCCGGCACTGTCGCTACCGACATTACAGTCGAGACGCTCGATGGCGATAATACAACCATGCTCAGCGATTTAAAAGGCTCTGCAACGAACATTCTTATAGTGTTTTATGACCCCGACTGCGATGACTGCCATGAAACACTCTACACATTGTCGACCGACACCCGCTGGACATCACTGCAACAGTCGGGCAAGCTGCTCGTTGTCAAGGCCATGATAACCGACGAGCTCGACAGCCTTTACCCCATACTCAACGTACCGTCGCTCTATCTCCTGTCGGGCGACACGCTCACCGTCATGTCGCGCAACACCTCACTCGACGAGCTCCACTTGCTACAATAACACCCGGTTTCGCCTGCAACATCATGCCCAAAAGCCGCCATAATTGTACAAAAAGAAACTTTAATAGCTTTATTAACGAAATTTTTCTCTAATTATACCCGATTTTCAAAAATCCTCACTATCTTTGCAGTCGAATTAGTAGCACCCTACGGGTGAAAGGTACAATATAGTCCTCAAAACTAATAGAATAAACACAAACAACTTTAACATAACCATTTAACGACATGAGCAAAATTGATTTAACACAGTATGGTATCACAGGTACCACTGAGATCATCTACAACCCCTCTTACGAGGAGCTCTTCAAAGAGGAAACCCTTCCCGGCCTCGAAGGCTTTGAGAAAGGCGTAGTTACCGAGCTTGGCGCTGTCAACGTTATGACAGGCGTTTACACCGGCCGCTCACCCAAAGACAAATTCATCGTGCTCGACGAGAACTCGAAGGACAAAGTGTGGTGGACAACCGAGGAGTACAAGAACGACAACAAGCCCGTTACCGAGAAGACATGGGAAGCCGTTAAGGAAATCGCCGTTAAAGAGCTCTGCAACAAGAAGCTCTATGTCGTTGACTGCTTCTGCGGCGCCAACAAGGACACCCGCATGGCCGTTCGCTTCATCATGGAGGTTGCATGGCAGGCTCACTTCGTGACCAACATGTTCATCAAACCCACCGCCGAGGAGCTGAAAGAGTTCAAGCCCGACTTCGTTGTTTACAACGCTTCAAAGGCTAAAGTTGAGAACTACAAGGAGCTCGGCCTCAACAGCGAGACCGCCGTTGTATTCAACACCACCTCTAAAGAGCAGGTTATCATCAACACCTGGTATGGCGGTGAGATGAAGAAAGGCATGTTCTCGATGATGAACTACTACCTGCCCCAGCAGGGCA